>CAZAWD010000157.1:0-3202 GCA_964488725.1 uncultured Methanomicrobiales archaeon
GGTCCCGTTCGCCGGACGCAATTTTATACAGCGTAACGCCGGTATACCCGTCTCCTCGGAAAGCTGGCGAATGTTCATGTTCCGCTGTTCCAGAGCGTCCATTAATGCTGTCCGGAAATCAGTTTCAAAAATACGTTGCTCAAACATTCTTCATTACCGCCTTTCTTATAGATATATAGTTAGACACCGGAAACTAAAAAGACTCCGGCGCACAAAACAGAAATATATCAAAAAAAGAATGGTTACCCCCGAAGCATACGCATTGCGTTCATAATAGCAATAACCGCCACCCCGACATCGGCAAATATTGCTTCCCACATCGTTGCCGCACCAAGAGCCGCCAAAACGAGTACAAGAAACTTAACGCCAAGCGCAAACACAATATTCTGCGTCACAATACGCAGAGTTTTCTTCGACAGACGAACCGCCCGGCCAATACGCAGGAGTGAATCATCCATTAAAACAATATCTGCTGCTTCGATTGCCGCGTCTGAACCAAGAGCGCCCATGGCAATACCAATATCAGCACGGGCAAGAACCGGTGCATCATTGATGCCGTCGCCGACAAACGCCAGACGTGCTGATTTATTCTCGCATGCAAGCATCTCCTCAACGGCCGCCACCTTATCCTGCGGCAAAAGTCCCGCACGATATGAGCGGATGCCCGCTTCCGCTGCAACGCGGGCCGCCGCCGCCTCACGGTCGCCGGTAAGAAGCACCGTATTTTTAATTCCTAAATCTGCAAGATCCGCAATGGCCTCTCTTGCTTCCGGTTTAATGGTATCTTCCAGCAGAACCGAACCGACATACCTGCCGGCAGCTGCAACATAGACAACACTGCCGGCGTCCCGGGACGCTTCAGGAAAGGACACCGCATACTTCTGCATCAGGCGTGCATTGCCGCACAAAATAACCCGGCCGTCAACCTCGGCGGCGATACCAAGGCCGCTCAGTTCAGAAACCTCCCCTATCCGGCGCGGATCGGGCTCTTTTCCATACGCCGCACGAATCGACACGGAAACCGGATGCGTACTTGACGCCCCCGCATACGCAGCAAGTTCAAGTGTTTCGGCACTGCTTTCCCGCACGGAAAACGTCCCGGTAGTAATCGTTCCGGTTTTATCAAAGACAACCGTATCAACTTTTGCCAGAGCCTCCAGATAATTTCCGCCTTTAATCAAAATCCCGTGACGTGACGCCGCGCCAATTCCGCCGAAGAAACCAAGCGGAACCGATATAACCAGCGCACACGGGCATGATACAACCAACACAATCAGCGCACGGAAAATCCAGTCGGACCATGCCTGCCCGAAGAGAAGCGGCGGTATCACTGCAATTATCAAAGCGATACCGACAACAAGCGGTGTATACCAGCGGGCAAATGCGGTAATGAAATTTTCAGTCCGTGCTTTTTTGGCCGACGCATTTTCAACCAGTTCAAGTATCCGCGAAACGGTCGATTCACCAAACACCTTCGTCGTGCGAACCCGAAGCAGCCCGCCTGCATTAATACATCCGCTGATAACATCATCACCTGCGCTCACACTTCGCGGCAGAGACTCACCGGTGAGTGCTGCCGTGTTCAGTTCGGATGACCCCTCCACGACCACCCCGTCGAGCGGCACGCGGGCACCTGCCCGGACAACAATTATCTCACCGACCGCCACCTCATCAGGATGAACTTCTATTACCTCTCCGTTGCGTTCAACCACCGCCGTGTCCGGCGAGATGTCCATGAGAGCCGCAATGGATGTGCGCGAACGGGTAACCGCATAGCTCTGAAAGAGTTCACCTACCTGATAGAAAAGCATAACAAAAACTGCTTCCGGATACTCACCGAGAACCAGAGCGCCGATGGTGGCAATACTCATCAGAAAATTTTCATCGAATACCTGACCGTGGCCAATGTTTCGGACGGCAGTATAGATGACATCAGCCCCCGCAAGAAGATAGGGAACCAGAAATGCAATGAGCCGGGGCCAGCCGTCAAGCGGGAGAAATGCAACACCAGCCAGCAGAGCAGAAGCCAGGATGATGCGAAGAAGCATTTTTTTCTGTGGCGGGGTAAGCTGAACTGACATAGATATTATACTATTTTACAGGATCGTTCAATACGTCTGACGGCCGCCTCTGCCAGAGGGCGGATGGTATCATGCTCATCTTCATCAGCTTCAATAATGAGCTTCTGAGTCATAAAACTAATCGTTGCAGACTGCACACCGGGAATTTTCAATATTGCATGTTCCATGAGCGCGGCACAGTGGGCACATTCAAGATTTTCAAGACGATATGTTTTTTTCATAGTTAGTTTCCTTCGGTTACTTAGTGTTGGATTTATAATGCCATAAATCAAAAAGTTACCCTGAAGAGATAAGATATCCATGGAGATACTTGACCATACCCGTATTTGTTTCTGTCCGCTGCACGGCGTGCTGGATACAATAAGTAAAAAATGGGCGCTGATGATAATCGCGGTCATTGGAAACTCAGGTTCAATGGGGTTTAACGAACTGAAACGTGCGCTGTGTAATGTAAGTTCAAAAACGCTGTCCCGGACATTGAAAGAGCTCGAAGATCAGAACCTTGTTGAACGCCGGATTATTGAAACCACACCGCCCACCGTGAAATATTATCTGACCGTGTCCGGATGGGAACTGCGCGAACTTTTAATTCCCCTTCTAGAATGGGTAATGAAAAACGGCGGGCATGAAGAGGCAGGGTGTCCGATTCATCTGCACAAAAAACAGCAGACAAAAGTTGATGAATAAACAGAGCCTGTCTGATTATAATTTCAACATATAAACCAACATTTTTTTTGTTTAACTTCCCTGAACGTGAGTCCGGCAGAGAGCGTCTTTGAGATCACATGCATGGGCTTTCGGTCCTGAGTTTACGTTTAGTATGCCGCTTTTATTTTCGGTTGTGTCGTCTTATTTTGAGATGAGTTTTTGTATGCAGACCGCAAGAGCAGGTATGTCGTTATGCAGTCATCCCAGATGATTTCCCAGTTTATCTCAAAATAGCCATGGGTTAATTTGTCCCTCATTCCTGCTATCTGGTTCCAAGGGATGTTTGGGCAGTTTGATTTTTGTTCTTCTGAGATATTCTTTACTGCTTCGCCGATTATTTCAAGTGATTTTTGTATGCAGTGCTGGTTATTTTCTCAAGGAGCTGGAGTTCGTCACGTATGTGGAGTATGAAT
>CAZAWD010000158.1:0-3199 GCA_964488725.1 uncultured Methanomicrobiales archaeon
TGATCTCTTGCATCTTCGCGCGGTCGTTGATAATAAGACGCCGATGCTGTCTATCGGCGGTGCGGGGACGTTCGACGGAATTTTCCTGACGGGTATTATCACGGCGCTTGTTGCTTCCTTCTAATCCACTTATACTTTTTTCATGACAGACCGCACATAATTATAGAGAGTTATGAACGCACCAGATGCTGATTCCGCAATGCAGGCCCTGCATGATCTGACGCTGTATACGGAGACGTATGGCTGTACGTATAATACCGGTGATACGGAAAAAATTATTGAAATTGCAAAAGCGCAAAACTGCCGGCTGGTATCGTCGCCGGAACTGGCGGATGCTGTTCTTATCAATACGTGTATTGTGATTGATAAAACCGAGCAACATATGTATGAACGGCTGACGCTGTTTGAACACAAACTGCTGTTTGTTACGGGGTGTCTGCCGCCGGTTGCGGCCGCGAAGCTTCGTACGCTGTTTCCCCGTGCGTATATTATTGACCCGTCCCTGATTCATTCATGGTACCGGGAGATAGCAACAGCCCCGGCCGCACCGCAGGCGGTGGTACAGATAGCCCGCGGGTGCAACGGGCACTGCACCTATTGTATTACCCGGCTCGCCCGCGGGAAGCTTCACAGTTTTTCTCTGGAAGATATTGTAGCGCAGACAAAAGCGTTTGTTGCGGCGGGGGCTGCGGAGATTCAGCTGACGGCGCAGGATACTGCGTCGTGGGGGATAGATACTGACATGCCGCAGCGTCTTCCCGATCTGTTACGTGCGGTGTGCAGCGTGGAAGGTGAGTTTAACATCCGGGTCGGCATGGCAAATCCGGACACCCTGTATCCGATTCTGGATGAATTTCTGGATGTCCTGAAGAATCCGAAGATTTTTCTGTTTCTGCATATTCCGGTGCAGTCGGGTTCGGATACGGTGCTGAAACGCATGGGGCGGCGGTATACGACCGCGGTATATGAGGAAATTATTTCACGGGCCCGGCTGGCGTTTCCTGATATCCGTATCGCAACCGATTATATTGCCGGGTTTTCGGGTGAGACGGATGAGGATGCGCAGGCGTCGGTCGATCAGATTCTGCGGACCCGTCCGGGTAAAATAAATATCACGCGGTTTTCGGTGCGGCCGAAGACGCCGGCGGCCGCATGGAAACGGCTGCCGGAGCCGGTTAAGAAGGCACGGTCACGGGCGTTGACGGATGCGGCCAATGTGGTGTATGATGAAACCAACCGCGCCCGTATCGGTTCGGTTAGTGATTGTGTGGTGACGGAGAGAGTAATGCCCGGCAGTTCAACGGCCCGTGACCGGACGTATCAGAATATTGTGGTTATGGCGGAGTATCCGATAGGAACGCGTCTGCGGGTAAAAATTACCGGGCACCGCCGGCATTATCTTATCGGCGAGGTGCAGTAACAATACGGCCGGGTAAAGAGAAAAGCAGGTTGGTAATGCGCTACCCGGCTATATACGTAGTTATTCTGGCTGGTGGTGTTGGCGGAAAAAAACATAGGTGTCGTCGTTATCCGCATGTATGTATACGCACTCCCCGTATTAAAACATTTTAGTTTTTATGCGAGTTTGTTAATAATTTATAATTTACAACTTACAGTTTTTGCATTCCTGACTTCCGCAGGGAATATTATCTATTTTCCACTTCAACGCCCAGAATTTTATCCCGCGGATAACGTCCAGCAGTTCCAGCCCGCTTTCAGTAAGCGTATACTCTGATTTCACCGGAACGGTTGAAGCGTCCACCATTTTCAAAACAATTCCTTCCGCCTCCAGCTCCTGCAACCGTTCGGATAATATTTTAGGTGTTATGCCCGGAAGATGATCTTTGAGTTCTGAAAACCGGCGCGTTGAATTTTCTCCTTTAAAAATTTCCAGAATTATCAGCAGCGTCCATTTTTTCGTCAGATACTTCACCGTCAGATTCACGGTACAATATTCGTCCATAGTATAGTTCTGGAAACTCTTCCTTATATATTTTAGTATGTATAATATATCTGATATCCAAAAGATACTGGAAAGTGATTATCATGTATTGTCAACAATGTCAGGAAGCAAAATCGCCTGCATGCACCCTTGGCGGCGTATGCGGGAAAAACTCAGTCGTTGCCGCCTATCAGGATGCTGTTCTCTATGCTCTCTCTGGTCTGTCGTACCGGCTGGAAGCAGCAGGAAAAGCGCCGGAGTCATGTATTCTCGAAGCTCTTTTCGGGACGCTGACCAATGTCGATTTCGATAAGGAACGGTTTGCCCGCTACCTCTCCTGTATTATCACGCACCGCGACAGCCTGCCGAAGACGACCGGTGAACCGCCGGCGTGCACATGGACCCCGTCAACCGAAGCTGAAATTCTTGCAGCGCCTGCACCGGATGCGATTGCAGATGAGGACGTCCGTTCTCTCTACTCGCTCCTTCTCTTCGGCGTCAAAGGACTTGCCGCTTATTACTCCCATGCAATCGTTCTGGGAAAAACAAATCCGGAAATTCCGGCGTTCATCGTCCGCGCACTGGCGTCCCGGGAAAAGAAGCTGAGTGTTGACGCACGGATTCAGCTGGTTCTGGATTGCGGAAAATACGGTGTGGACGCTCTCGCCCTTCTCGATGAAGCAAACCATGCCTACGGTAAGCCGGAGATAACGCAGGTTTCAACTGCGGTCGGCACCCGTCCGGGAATTCTTATCTCGGGTCATGACCTAAAAGACCTCGGGCTTCTGCTGAAGGCAGCCGAAGGCAGCGGTATCGACATCTACACGCACGGCGAGATGCTCCCGGCCCATGCCTATCCGGCGTTTAAAAAATATCCGCACTTCAAAGGCCATTACGGCACTTCATGGGCCAACCAGCGCGCGGAAATTCCGCAGTTCAACGGCCCGGTTCTGTTCACCACCAACTGTCTGGTCCCGCCGCTTGAATCCTATAAATCAAAAGTGTTTACCACCGGCGCAGTCGGGTATCCGGGCTGTGTTCACATCGAAGAAACCGAGTCCGGAAAAGATTTCACGCCTATCATTGAAGCCGCCAGAAAATGCGCTGCTCCGGGCGACCTTCATCAGACGCCGCTTCTTACCGGCTGCGGGCATGAGGCCGTCCTTGCCCTTGCCGGCAAAGTGATTGAACTCATTAACGCCGGAAAAATCAAACGGTTTGTAGTGATGGCCGGCTGTGACGGCAGAGATAAAAGCC
>CAZAWD010000159.1:0-3184 GCA_964488725.1 uncultured Methanomicrobiales archaeon
TCATGGCCCCATGCTTTCATGAGCGCCGCCGCCGGTCCGGAAACCGGTGTTGAGCCGATGAACGGGCTGACGGCGATGGTAAACGTGCCAGCCAGCGCGTCACGCACCCCGGCGCATTCCAGAATCGGGCCGATACTGGTTACCGGATTGGACGGCCCGATAATAACCCCGTCGCTTTCTTCGATGGCGGCGATAACTTCAGGCGATGCGGTAAGCGGGGCGTTGCCGGCCGTCTTTCGCACGATGCCCGTAATCGGTACGTTACCGCGGTTGCCCACCCAATAATCCTGATAGTGCATGAGCGTGCCGTCCGCGCAGACCACATACGTTGTCACCTGCTGATTGCTCATCGGCAGAATGCGGGCGGATACGCCGTATCCCTCGCAGACGCGCCGGGTCGCTTCGGTGAGGGTGCAGCCGGCGTTCAGCCATGTGGTGCGGGCGATATTGGTCGCACGGTCGCGGTCGCCGAGCGGAAGCGGCTCTTTATAGCCGATTTTTTCCATCGCATGATACGTTTCAAGCGAATCACCGCGGATACCCCACCATGTATCGGTGTTTAAAATACCTGCAAAAAGATAGGTTACGGTGTCAATGTCCGGCGAAACATAATGACCTGACATCCACAGATCCTCGGCCGTATTGACAATTACGGTGATTTCGGTGTCACGCAGAATCTGGCGAAGGCCGCGAATGAGTTTTGGCGTGCCGGTGCCGCCCGACAGGACTGTAATCATGTTAACACACATGGGCGGGTATCAATATCAAAATTGCGATTTGGTATAGAACAAATACATAAAGCATGGGCAACAAATACTATTGACTTCTTATGGCTCCAGAGTATTTTACGGATACCTATATGGCACGTATCGCTCCATATATTGCTCCGCTCACCCCCGAAGAACGGCAGGTTTACTGCCGTGAGGGGGAGGGAGCATTACACATTCGCGCCGCTGAGGGAATTGACGAAGGGAACTATCTGAATCTGGTACAAGAGATCGGCGTATATCTGAACGAGACGTCCGGGCCGGGCTTCTCCTCCGATTACCAGACGGTGCGGCTGAGTGATGACATAACCCTTGCCTCCTTTCAGCTGCCGGGCGGCGGAAATCTGAACGTGTTTAGCACGCCGGACGGCAAGATGGTTCTCGATACCGGCTACGGCTGTTTCTATAACGACTGCGAGACGATGCTTGAGCGGACCGGGTTTGGCGGGTTTTCTGATGTGCGGGCGGTTATCTGTACGCATGCGGATGCCGATCACTGCGGCGCCGCGGGGTATTTTTCCGTGCCGCCGCTGATGCATCCGGTAACGAAAGCGATTCTGGACGCCGGAACCCGCGGGTTTGGGTCGCCGAACGGAAAAGAGCTGCTGGAAAAGTTCTATACCACGACGATTAACACCATGTCGCGGATGAATATTCCCGATTCAATTATATCCTGCGACACGCAACCTCTTGCGATGCGGGCAGTTTTTCCGGTGATTGAGCATGTATCGTTTGCCGGTATGCATTTTGAGGTCTGGGAAAGCCTCGGCGGCCATATTGCGGGGCAGATGTTTCTGTATGAACCAACGCTGGGCGTGCTGTTTACGAGTGATGCGCTGATTAATTTTGCGACGCTTTCAAAGGAGCGGGCAGATTATAGTTCGATTGCGGATGAGATGATCGGTTCGGTGAATGTGAACAGCGAGATTGCACGAAAGGAACGCCGCGAGCTGATGCGGATTGCAGCAGAGCTGGATGCAGAGCTGAAAAAGAAAGGAACGAAATTAACCATCTGCTGCGGGCACGGGGCGATTTCACGGCTGAATGAGGACGGAAAACTGGTGATGGTTTCAACGCCGGTTCATTATGATGCGGCCTCTTACGGGAAATAATTACAGAAGTAATATATACTTGTAAGGCTTACTATTAGTAAGCAACAGAGAACTGTTGCGAACCAGAAGAGAGGTGAGATAATTACCACTCAAAAAAGAATCCAATCCTGATACCGGCCGCAGATACCACCCTCACACCACACACCAACCCATGCAATACCCCCCGTTTGCAAATCCCCATACATTGCAACGGGATTTTTCCACGGGCGGCCGGTTACCCCTCCTAAATTTCATCCATGAGATACCCGGGATGAGACCGGGTATACTATAATTTTAGCACTTGTTTTTCTATTCGTTTTATTTTAACGTAAAAAATAGGGGGATTATCAGATACGAAAAATTAATCACGGTAGAGTGTTGCGGTGTTTCCATTTGCCATGGTCAGCGCCGCTGAATATCCGCTCACCGTAACAGTGCAGGCCGTCACGGCGTGCGAGGTTATCGTATATGTCGGGCCCGCCCCGCTCCACTGTCCGGAATAAACCGATTTCTGCTCGGTATTGCCGGACGCGTATCGTGTTTCTGTTTCAACGGTCAGTCTCGCCGTGCCGTCGGCATAACAATCCAATTCATAGGAATATTGTGTATTGTCAACGTAGGTTTTTCCGTCCCACTCTCCGACAATAGAGTTCGTTGAATAGGCCGACGGGTGATACGTCGCGGTAACCGCGGGGGTCGGGACTGCTGTTTGTGCGTTTGTTTGCGTTGCGGTCGGCGCTGCCGGGCCGGGGCTGACAGTTGAGATACAGCCGGCTGACAGGAGACACAACAGAACAAGTACCGCAAATCCAATACCTATTATTTTTCTCATATTGTTATAATACCCGTTAATTCTATATATAGATGGTTATAACGACAGCGGCAGCTGCCGGAAAAAAAGGAGATTATCTTCTGCGCAGAAGAGCGGCGGCCGCACAGAGACCGAGAGCGAGGCCGGCAAACCCGGCCGGGGAAGCCGGTGTTTCCGTCGCCGTCGCGGTCGGCTGCTCAACCGTAGGAGACACCGTTTCCGCGCCTATCGTTGCGGCCGTCTCATACACCACCGCAAAGGGACTGAACCCGGCTGTCTGCGCACGATAATACGCGAACCCGTCTTTTATTTCAACAAGATATGTACTGAGCGCCTCCCATGTTCCATTCTCCTTCTGATGATACAGCACAATATCGGCCGGCGTGTATCCGGCAGCTTTAACCGCGTTCGTATCCACCCGGAAGAAAATCTCGGACGCCGTATCCGAAGCAACTGCGGACGTAACACTAATCTCCACCACCGCATACACCGCACGGCCGGCCGGACCGGCTGCG
>CAZAWD010000160.1:0-3183 GCA_964488725.1 uncultured Methanomicrobiales archaeon
ATCAGCTCTTCAGCCTTCGCAAGAGCCGCACCTATCATAGACGCATCCGTTCCGGCGCCCTGTGCAAGCCGCTCTTTTCCGCCACCTCTGCCTTTCAGCTCGGCACATACCGCAGACACCAGATTTCCGGCGTGAACCGCATCAGCGCCCGACGCCGCCACAACTCCGATACCATCAGACGTCGTAACAAGCACGGCAACACCGCCGCGCTCCGCAACCGCGCCGGCAACCGTTACCAGCTCCTTTCGGGAAACATCAATCTGTTTTACCACCACTTCCGTTCCCTTCACCATCACGCCTTCCAGCCGTGAGAGCTCAAGCTCCGCAATCTTGGCACGCAGACGTTCAATCTCCTTTCTCTGATCCTTCCATTCCGTAAAGAACCGGTCAACCGCTCCGGGCAGATTTTCCGTCTGCACCGCGAGCGTATCCGCCGACGTCGTCAGCAGACCCTGAATGTGCTGCATTGCATCCAGTGCGGCAAACCCGCAGGCAAACTCCAGACGTTCCACGCCGTCCTGAATATGTTCAAGACGCAGAATTTTAATCGGACCTATCTCGCCTGTCGTCGTACAGTGCGTACCCGCACAGGCCTGCACCTCGGCTCCCATCTGCACCACACGCAGTTCTTTTCCCGGCGGCACGCCGCCCTGATACAGCGCAAACCCGAACTTCTGCTCCGCCTTTACCCGCGGCTCAACTTTCACCATCACCGGCAGGTTTTCCATAACCAGACGGTTGGCCTTCATCTCAATCTCCTTGAGCTGTTCCGGCGTAATATGCGTGTAATGGCGGACATCAAGCCGGGCCGTCTCGGCTGAGAGCTGCGATCCTGCCTGATGCACATGCGGACCCAGAACCTCCTTTGCCGCACGAAGAACCATATGAGTTCCCGAATGGTGCCGCATCAGCGCCCAGCGGCGCTCTTCGTCCACCACGCCTTTTACGCGGTCGCCGCGTTTGAGTGTACTGCCGTGAACCTTATGCAGAATCACATCACCCGACTTGACAACCTCGTCAACCCTGACCATCGCCGCATTCGATACCAGCATACCCGTATCGGCCGGCTGTCCTCCGCCCTCCGGATAGAACAGGGTCGTATCCAGTATCACATACTCATCAAACGTATCAAGAACCACCGCTTCAAACTCCATGTCGGCCGGCCGTTCATAATAGCTCTTGCGGGTTGCCGGCAGTTTTTCAATGCGGGATGCATACTTTGCCAGAGGCGACACCGGTTTTTCTCCTTCGTTCTCGGAGTGCATATCTGCAATCTGGGAATCGAAATCGTCCGGAATCTCAAACGTCGCACCCGTCTCTTTCAGGATTTTACCCATCAGCTCGACCGGAATACCGTGCGAATCATACAGGGTCACCAGTTCGGATAACGGCACCGGTTCATTCTTCTTTACATAACTCTGGCCGATACGCTGAACCGTGCGGGTTCCGCGGGTAATCGTTGCATCGTATTTTTCAACTTCACGACCGATAATCTCACGGACAATCGACGGATCCTGTTCAAAGTTCTGGAGACCGATGGTCTGCATCTGGGCAACAATCAGTTCGGCTAAATCCTCATCGACATGTGCCTCCTGCATCATACGGATACTGCGGCGCAGAACCAGACGGGCAAGATAGCCCTCCCGCACATTGGACGGAACAATTAAATCGCCGAGCATGTAGGCAAGACAACGGGTGTGGTCGCAGAGAGCATAGATGTTTTCCATCGGCACAATAATTTTTTCGAGTTTGCCAACCGAGATACCGGCGGCGTCTGCCACTTTCTGACGCAGACCGCTTATCTTCTCGCCGCGAATATCCATGAGTCCGGCAAACTGTGCGTTCTTACCGAGGATATTTTCAATTTCGGGGTTGTTGAGATAATCTTCCATGCCGGAAGCGTTTAAGAGCCGCGGAATCATTTCCGGGAAAACTGCATCGTATGCGGTCGGGGTTCCGCACGATGCCCACGTGAAACGTTCAAGACCGTAGCCGGTATCAACGATACGCAGCGGCATTTCATAGTAGTCTTTTCCGTCTATCATCACCTGCGGTTTTCCTGAGTTCTTACGCGACAGGTTCATGAAGACGAGCGTGGCAACTTCCAGACCGCCCATGAGAACCTCCACAGATGCACCGGCGTTGCCGCCGCCGAACCACGGATTCTCTTTGAACGTGAGCAGGTTGACGTCGCCGCCGACGGATTTGACAAAACCCGTACAGAGTTCCAGACACCGGTCTTTCCAGTAGACGGGGTGCTCGTCGGTGTTGAAAGCATGGTGCGCCATCATCTCAAAGCAGGTGAAGTGACGGCCTGAACGTCCGACGTTGTCGAGATCGTTTAACCGGATACACGGCTGGGAGATAGTCAGCGGGTTGGCCGGCGGCGGACACAGGCCGCTGGTGACAAACGGCTGGAAGTCCGCAATGGAGGCGATGGTTAAGTAAATGTCGTCACGCCAGCGGGCAGCGACCGGATAGCGGCCGATACGGGTATGCCCGTTGCTCTCAAAGAAAGAGAGATAGGCTTCACGCATTTCTGACAGGCTGTGCTTTTTAAAGATTGGATGTCCGATAAACTGGTAGGGTTCGCACGGAGCGTCGCCGCAGACCTCACGGTTGGGGTCAAGCGTCCAGAACGGACTGCCGCACTTTTTACAGATTTTTCTGACAAATCCGTTTTCCTTAAAGAATTCAAGCTGATATTCGTTTTCAAGCATTGCGGTTCCCCGTTGTTAATAGTCTGTATGTATTGGAGAGAAGAGGGTATATGATTTGCGGGTGGTGCGGCCGTAACGCGGGGCCGGAAATACGACTGAACAGAGAAGATGTCACATAGTCTGCCGGGCTGTAGTTAAATGGGTTTGAACAAGTTTTAAAACGCGCATTGCATCCCATATCGCCCACCCCACCCAGAAGGTTGGGGGTTTCTCTCCAACCACCCTGTTTCACATAAGCTTACCAATAGAGTCAATAGTTAATTGACATATATTAACTAGATATATTTTATAAACTCAATATATTACTTTGTTTTTTTACAAAATCATATGAAACACCCCTGTTTTTCAAAATTAAACCGATTAGTTTAAGCCCCGAAAATTAAACATAATAAATTGTCCGAGGTTTATCCATGGAATTAAAGTACATTACAACAACATGCCCGTAGTGTGGTGCGGGCTGCTC
>CAZAWD010000161.1:0-3161 GCA_964488725.1 uncultured Methanomicrobiales archaeon
AATCAGCACGGCACAATCCCCATACCGTGCCGGCCGCCGGGTCCCGTCATCATCATAAACCATAACCCGGCCGCCGCACACGCTATGATACATCCAGTCGGCAAGCGCATCAGCTTCATGCAGCCGGGTGCGGTTCAGATCATCCGACTCACGCGGCAGCGAAATAATTTCAACTCCGCCTGATTCATGTTGCCTGCTTGGCTGAATTTCATCATACGGCGCATCCCACGGTTTCATTACCGGCCGCTTAAATATCTCCCGAAACAGGCTGTTGACCACCGTTACAATTTCCGGAACCGATCTGAAACTCGTGTCAAGCGCCACCGGTTTATGTGGAAACTCCGCTAAAAATTCCTGAAACACCGCAACATCCGCATTTCTGAACAGATAAATAGACTGTTTTGCATCCCCCACAATAAAGAGCCGGTTACTTTCCTTTGGATCCCCGCACAGCCGCCGCACAATTTTCATCAGGTTGGGATCATTGTCCTGCACCTCGTCCACCAGAATATATCGGTACCGTCCGGCCAGAATTTTTTGAATGTCTGCATGTTCCGGGCTGGAAAGCAGCACTGACATTGTCCTGATAAGGTCGTCGAAGTCCAGCAGGCCCCGGCGTTCGTTTGCCCGGGCGATTTTACGGGCGCACTCTTTTGCTGTTGCATACACATCCAGCAGCAGCGTTCTGGTAAGTATCATGCCGGGATTTTCAGGCGACGGAATCAGGCCCGGATTTTTGAGAATTTTCTGTGCCGGTTTATCTGAGTTAAGATACCCCAGATACACATCCTCCGTATCGCCCCGGGCGACGCTTTCAAGAAACGCTTTGCATTCCGGCGTGTCTGTCTTCACGCCGTTTTCCGTCAGATACGTTTCATACGCTTCCTGCCATACTGCATAGATAGGGGCGGGGTCCGTTTTCAGCTGTTCAAACCATCCTGCAACCTCTGCAAACCGGCCGGTTAACGCATCTATGGTCGATCTCCCCGTCTCCGGTCCAATATGGGAATACAAATGCACCACTGCTTCAAACAGCTCCGATGGCGGGTCACGCAGCACCTCTTCAATTGTTTCGCTGACCAGTTCATGACGGTCGAGCTCGTCCATTATAGTAAAACCTGCATCAAGCCCTGCTTCATAGGCGAACTCTTTAAGAACCGACAGACAAAACCCGTGAAATGTGCTGATACTGCACTGCGAAAATGTTTTCCATATCTCCTGCGCTGCCGGGTCGGTTTCGGCTTTTTCCTTTAACGCGGCAGATATTTTCATCTGCATCTCGGCAGCCGCTTTTTCCGTATACGTCATCGCGAGAATGTCCTGTGCCGTACCCGCAGCCGCCAGACACTGCATATACCGTTTCGTCAGCAGAAATGTTTTACCGGTCCCTGCTCCGGCGGTAACACACATGCTCTGTTCCATATCCATCGCTTTATTCTGCGCCGGCGTGAGGTGGGGGGTCATGGTTTTTCTCCTGTTCGATACGGGGTATGCCGGCATATACGCCGGTATGCGCATGATTTATTTTTACATACCCCCGGTGCGGGGCTGCATATCCCGCGCCGCATATCTTCCCGGATTTGTCGGCACTTTGCAACGGCTATATCGCGCACCTCTTCTACCGGTATACTTTTTTTCGTTCGGTTATTCAGATACGGTTCATTGAGCCCGACCGTGTCGGCAGCTATCTGATAATAGGCACCTGCCTGCGGCGTGCTGCCGCTCATTTTTGCAAATGCTTCAGTATAGAGCGGAAGCTGTAACGCTTTTGCGTCGGTTAAATCTTTTTTTGATTTTGGGGTGCCGGTTTTATAGTCGAGGACTCTAAACGTATTTGTCTTTTCGTGTTTTAGTATCCGGTCAACCCTTCCTTCAATTACTACGCCGCCGTCTTCAATTTCTGCGTGAAGCACGCATTCCAGTAACTTCTGCGGCGTGGTAAAACCATCTCGGGCAAACCCGGTTTCCAGTTCGATGATTTTTTCAAGACTGCTGTCGCCGGTACCGGTTCCCAGATAGCGTGCGAGCGCCGCCTGCCATGAGGGTGTGGAAATCCCTTTCTTTTCAAACTCTTCTATGGTAATTGATTTCAGCAGTGAGGTTGCTTCGTTTCGCACCGCGGGGGTTACGGGACGGGTAAACTCTGATAAAAACCGCTGCATTACGTTGTGCATTACGGTTCCGATAAGAATCGGTTCAGCGCTCATATCGCGGGGGTTTTCAAGATACAGATAGTTTTCCAGATACCAGACAAAAGGACAGGTCGTATATTTTTCAAATGTTGTGGGGGCAAATGGTTTCTTTTCAGCATCGGCGTGTTCAAATTCGTTCCGTATATCTTCTTCTTCTGCAAACCACGCATCATAGATACCCGGTGAGCCGCGCCGGCTGATATTTTCAATATCAATGCGTACGGCGATATCGGCGATATCTGAGACGCCGGGAAGAATCGGGATATCAGATTGCCTTTGAGCGAGACGGTGGCCGGTGCGGCTCAGATTTTCCGATACATCATGAGAGATATCCGCGGCCGCCGCCGGTTTTGCATCGGCATACCGGCATAGATACGGGGACGGGCCAAGTGTTTTTTCATCGGTTGATGCGGCCGTGCTTAGATACAGGCGGCACTCTGCGGCCCGCAGTGCGGCATGAAAATAATACTCTTCGGCCCGCAGCTGGTCACGGAGCCGCCGGGGCATGAGGGTTTTTGTTTCCCGGGCGGTCAGCATTGGCAGGGTGGGGGAGATGGCGGGCATGGTGTCGGCTGTCAGATTGAGGATAAATACATACGGCACCGCGATACCGGCGGCTGAGCGCAGTTTTGCAACCGAAAACGCGGTCTCGTTTGCCGGGTAGGAAATACCGGCGTTGCGCAGTGTTCCGCGGGACAGCAGGCTGTAAAAATCAGCGGCGGTGATTTTTTTATCTGCACTGTCCGCGGCTTCAAAGGTGTCAAGGAGCCGGAAGAATGCAGTTTGTGCCATGCGGTCCTGTGTGGTATGCGCAGCAAAGGTCCAGTTCATTTCCAGCATGTCATTTTTCAGTGCGCAAATGCGTTCCCGCAGCGTAGAGGCCGCGGACTGCCGGGCAGCGATTTTTTCAATGAGTGCGGTAAGGGCGGTTTCAAACCGGATATCATACGCCTTTTCAGTATCCGTTCG
>CAZAWD010000162.1:0-3144 GCA_964488725.1 uncultured Methanomicrobiales archaeon
TGAGCGGCCGCGGGGAACAGGGCGGCATATCTCTGCAGTACAGAGCAGGCAAGATGCAGATTCATACCCTCCCCAAAACGAAACTTGAAATTGTCATACCGGACAAAGACGTTGACAAGCTCATTCAGATAATCCGTGAGCATGCCCGCACCGGGGAAAAAGGAGACGGCCGGATTTTTGTCCTGCCGGTTGAAGCCGCTGCCTGGGTCCGGACCGATGATTTCATCACCGGCTAACCCCCCCTTATTTTTGAATCATCCCCACAAAACTTTCAGCTACCTCTTTTCCGAAATACAAATGAGTATACCCGGCCTGTGCAGAACCGCAGACCATACTGTCATTTCCATTTTCAATTCCTTTTCCCCGCGTCAGTCTGAACGCAAACCGCGCATCACGGTCCGCCTTAAACGTTGAATAATGAAACTCATGACCGCTGATATTTATTCCGCCGCCAAATATGCAGACGTCTGTTGTTGTTCCCCGGCAGTAATTGAGCGCGGCAAACCGTTTTTGCATCTGACATTCACCATCCATAAGTCCCGCCATTTTGTATGCAGAACCATCTGCCAGTTCAATGCTTCTGGACAGCCACATCAGACCGCCGCACTCGCCAAATACCGGGATGTTTTTTTCCGCTGCCAGACGCAACTCATCTTTGCAGCGGGATTTGGATAGCTGAACGGCGTGCAGCTCAGGATACCCGCCGCCGAAATAATACGCGTCAGCCTGCGGCAGGCTATCCTCCATCGGAGAAAAGAATACAAGTTCAGCTCCCGCACGTCTGAGATACGCAAAATTATCTGCATAATAAAAACAAAACGCCGCATCCATGGCAACACCGATACGTGCTTTCTCCGCTGTCTCCCCCTCTTCATCCATTGCCGACACCCTTCCTGCTCCTGACGCCGCAGATATAATATCATCAAGGCGGCAGGTCTCTTCCATTAATGCAGCAGTATTTTTCATTCGCTCATCCTCGAACCCCATCTTCAGTCCCAGATGCCGGCTTTCAACCGCCAGTTCCTCACTGCGGGGAATCCAGCCCAGCAGCGGAAGGGTGAGTTCGGATGACGCCATTGTTTTATGCTTCTCACTTCCGCCTTTCGTCATAATCACCCCGGCGAAACAAAGCCGCGCATCAAATCTCTGATACCCCTCAACCAGTGCGGCCGCACTGCGCGACATCCCCTTCACATCAACGACCAGTATAACCGGTGCATTCAGAATCCGTGCCACATGCGCCGTACTTGAAACATCCGACGCATCAACGCCGTCATACAGCCCCATCACCCCTTCGATAACTGCAATATCCGCACCCTGACACGCGGAAACAAAACAGCGTTTCACTCCCTCTTCTCCCATCATATAAGGGTCAAGATTGCGCGACGTCCGGGCGCAGATAGCAGAGTGATGAGAGGGGTCTATAAAATCCGGACCGACCTTAAATGGCTGGACCTTTAATCCGCGTGCCGTCAGCGCCGCCATAATTCCGCTGGCGGCTGTTGTTTTCCCGCATCCGCTGTGCGTTCCTGCAATAATAATCCGGGGGATGGATGAACATACTGATTTCATATCCGCTCCGCATTATAATTTTGTACGCACGTTGCGGACGGCCTGACAAAGATTTTCCAGTTTTTGATATGCAGTCTCAGGCGTATGCATCCGCAGCCCGCAGTCGGGATCGATAAGGATATTGTCTTTGCCGAAGGTATCAACACATGCCGTTATGCGTGCTTCAATCTCCGGAATTTCATCTATTTTTGTATCAGAGCTTTTCACACACCCGCATCCGATTTTTTTGCCGTGCAGATCATACCGCGACAATGTATCCAGATTCTCAGGGCTTACTGCATACTCAAAGTCCAGAATATCGACCGGCAGCCGGGTCCACTCTGACGCAATCCCGCCCAGAATACCACAGGTGTGAATACACGACGGCACGCTGATACCGTCAAATAATATGCCGAGGGCTTTCTTTGCGGTCTCAACGGATACTGCACCGGTAGATAATATCGGTTCGTCAACCTGAATTATGGTGCATCCTGCATCTGCAAGGTGGCGCGCCTCAGCATGAAGCGCGTGTGCAAGATCAAAGACGACCTCCTCTTTATTGCGGTACTGGGGCGTTTCAATCTGTAATGCATATGACAGCGTGCACGGCCCGGTCAGAATCCCTTTCACATATTTCGCCTGAGTAAGCGCATATCTGGTGTCAGCAACGGTTATCGGGCGGTCGGCTGCATTTATTTTTCCAATAACGTTCGTGCCGGAAATTCCGGGAAGTTTGGAAACAAATGCCTGAACCATGTCCGCTCTGACCTGCCCGTCCGAGATAATATCAATTCCCGCGCGCAACTGCTCGGCAACTGCAAACTTCATCGCTTTTTTGTAGGGGTCTATCAGTGAGGAAAAACCGCTTCCCTTTATACAGGGAAATGAACCGACGACCGTTGTCGGCAGAAGACAGGGTAATTGCATATAGTAGCGTGCAGCGCCGCAGCAGAAAAAGGTTTGGAAGAATCGTTCATGTGAAGAAAACTTCATATGAAATAAACTTCACATATATTAGTATGAAATATACTGAGCGTCTTCTCGGACTCACTATCCTGAGTATCGTTTTTATTGTCGTGGGAGTTTCAGGATTTATTCTGGCTCATATGTATGGAGATGGTATTGTTTTTCCGGCCTTCTTCTTTGTCGCAGGTGTTGTCTCTCTGATATGGGCCGTCATCCGCCGCATCAGATATAGTTCTCATCCTGAACTCAGGGAGAAAGATGAATGTCCTGCAAAAGATGAACGGTCCATGCTGATTAATCTGAAAGCCACGAACGTGGTTTACTTCACGTTGTTTATGGCGGTGATAATTGCAAACTTCTACGGGACCTATCTGGCCGAGTTTCTTGACAGCACTCTTGGCGATACCGTATCAATTATTCGCGCGGTATGTCTTGCTCTTATCGTTCTTATCGGTGTGTCATATGTGTGTGCCTATTTGTTTTTCCAGAAGGTAAACTAAATGAATCTGAAGAAATCCGGATATCTGCTTCCGGCCGCTGCGGCGGTATGCGGTGCGCTGATGTTTGCGTCCTCCCGTTTTTTTGCCGATGGTGATATTGCCGGCCGGATGTTATTTGCATTTGGTG
>CAZAWD010000163.1:0-3119 GCA_964488725.1 uncultured Methanomicrobiales archaeon
TCAGAGCAGACAGCGCTTCTGCACTGCGGCCGAGGGCAGAATAGACAATTGACATCCGCCGGTAAATTCCGGGTTCGTCGGGATAGCGGCCGGCAAGAAGCGTATACAAAACCAGTGCTTCATCATATTTTCCCAGATAGCCGAGCATGTCGCCGACCTTAAACTGATATTTGATAGTGTCCGAACGGGCCGCCGCTTTTTCAAATAATGTTTTGGCTTCGGCGTATTCATGTATCTTTTCGAGAACTATACCCAGCATATACATGTATTCCGGGTTTTCCGGAGAAATATCAAGGGCCGCGGCATATGCATCGGCCGCGTCGTAAAACTGCTGTTCTTTGAGTAAAACGGCGCCAAGAGCCACCCATGCGTCGGCGTCGTCTTTGCAGATATCGAGATATTCGCGGTATAACTTTTCTGCGGCCGGGTAATCGCGGGCTGCTTCTTGTTCCTTCGCCTTTGAAAGTAGGGATGCAGACATAATTGATTAGGTATTGACGTTTGACCGGAATAAATTATGCGGTTGGATGCAGGGGAAGGAACGGGAAGGAGAGCGGCAAAGGATAAATCGTCTTATATATTATCTATACTAATAATATAGATATAAGATATGAAAGATGGAGGGAATTGTAATACTGTTACGGCGACGCTGTATCATCAGACTCAACGGCGAAAACTCGT
Source organism: uncultured Methanomicrobiales archaeon (assembly GCA_964488725.1). Classification (GTDB taxonomy): domain Archaea; phylum Halobacteriota; class Methanomicrobia; order Methanomicrobiales; family Methanocorpusculaceae; genus Methanocorpusculum. Next base: position 682 of record CAZAWD010000163.1, read on the forward strand.
TATAATCCTGATTCTGGCAGCTCTTCTTTTTATATCTGGTATTCTGGCGCTTGGTATCGGTTCGGTGTATCTTACGCCGGTAGAGGTATGCACGGCAATTGGTCACGCGCTTTTTCCCGCGGTCGTGGAAGAAACGGGCAGTGCTGATCTGATTGTGCTTAATTTTCGTATGCCAAGGATTCTTCTGGCGGTTCTTGCCGGGGTTGCGCTGGCGGTGGCCGGCGCCGTTATGCAGGGTCTGCTTCGAAACCCCCTTGTCAGCCCGTTTACGCTCGGCCTTTCTTCAGCGGCTTCGTTTGGCGCTGCCCTGATGATTGTGCTCGGCCCGGTGGTGTTGGGCGGCGTTTTTGCAGGGTCGGTTATGCTGTTTGGCATCTCGTTTACGGCACGTTCGGTTCTGATAATTCTGTCGGCGTTTCTGTTCGGGTGGCTGAGTGTTGTTCTGGTTTATGTTATTTCGCGTGCCCGGCAGACGTCGCAGGCGGTTATGATTCTGGCAGGTGTTGTTATCGGGTATCTTTTTCAGGCCGGACTTCTTGCGCTGAAGTATATGTCAGACGATGACGCGCTCCGTGAAATTGTGACCTGGCTGATGGGCGGTATGTGGGGGGCAACATGGCAGGCGATTGCACTTTTAGCGCCGGTTGTTCTTATCTGTTTTGTTCTGGTGGAACGGAAGGCATGGGATTTAAATACACTTTCCGGCGGGGATGATGTGGCAAAAAATCTGGGAATTAATGTTGATCGTCTGCGTATCGGCGGGTTGCTGATAGTGAGTTTTGCGGCGTCGGCCTGTCTTGCGTTTACGGGTATTATCGGGTTTATCGGACTGATGGCGCCGCATATATGCCGGATGCTTATTGGAAATGATTACCGGTATTTAATTCCGGCTTCTGCTCTTCTCGGCGCTCTGATTCTGGTGGTTTCCGATACGGCTGCCCGGGTGATTCTGGCACCTATTGAGATTCCGGTCGGTGTGATTATGTATATTGTCGGCGGGATTTTTTTCCTGTTTCTTATTACCCGCGGGCATGGGAGGTATCTTTCATGAATATTACGGTTGAGCGGCTCGGGCAGAGGTATGGCGAGCATGAGGTGTTTTCAGATGTTAGTTTTTCGAGTGCGGCAGGGGAGGTGACAGCGCTGCTCGGGCCGAACGGGTCGGGGAAGTCGACGCTGATTAAAACGATTGCGGGTATTTTGCCGGCGGGGCAGGGCAGGATTTTTGTCGATGATGTGGATATCGCAACGGTTGATAAGGGTGAGCGGGCGCGGATGATCGGGTATGTGCCGCAGTATTTTCATTATACGACGTTTACGACGGTGCTTGATACGGTGTTGATAGGAAGGCGGCCGTATATGAGCTGGTCGGTTTCGGAAGCCGATCTGGAAGCCGTGGACAGGGCGTTGTCGACGATGAGTATTGCTGATTTGTCGATGCGGTTTGTAAATGAGTTGTCCGGGGGGCAGCGGCAGCGGGTGTTTATTGCCCGGGCGCTGGCGCAGGCTCCGCGGTTTTATTTGTTTGATGAGCCGACGAGTTCGCTGGATTTACGGTATCAGTTGGAGACGGCAGCGCTTATGCAGGAAATTGTGCATCGTGATGTGTCGGGGATGATTATTGCGTTGCATGATGTAAATCTTGCTCTGCGGTATACGGATAAGGTGGTGATGCTCAAAGACGGGGGTATTTATGCGTGCGGGAGGCCGGATGAGGTGTTGACGGCACAGGCGATTTATGATGTGTACGGGGTTGATGCTGATATTGTTGAAAATGAACGGGGGAAGTTTATTTTGTCATATGCTCCCTCGGTATGAAGGTAATTTCTATGAAAAAGATTCTGATTTCTATTCTGGTTGTATTGATTGTATGTATGAGCGCGGGCTGTGTTTCGCCGGAAGCCGGGTCGTTGGAGATTACGAATTCTGACGGGTCGACAACGATGCTTCCGGGTCCTGCCGACCGGATTGTGCTGTTAAATTCCAATGCGGGTGAGATTCTGTATCTCTTGGGAGATGCGGAGAAGGTGGTTGGTATTTCACAGTCAATTGCAAATAATGCCGAGCAGGTGAAGATGTATCCGCAGGCGAAGGTGGTCGGGTCATGGAACGAGCCGGATGTGGAGTATCTGGTGTCGTTGGATGTGGATTTGGTTATCGGGTATGCTACGTCAAAGCCGAAGAATGCGGAGGTGTTGGCGGCGTCGGGGATTCCGATTGTGTATGTTGATTGTACGAAGCCGGCGACGATGGCAGCCGATATAGTGGAAGTTGGAAAGATTGCGGGAAATACCAAGCGTGCGGAGGAGATTGCAGCGTTTTATTCCGGGGTGATGGCGGCGGTTGAAGCGGCGGCAACGAATGCAACGGCGCAGGCGGCTGCGTTAGGGCCGGTCTATGCGGAGAGTTATACGGCGTATTTCGGGCAGGGGACGGAT
>CAZAWD010000164.1:0-3032 GCA_964488725.1 uncultured Methanomicrobiales archaeon
AGCCGCCCGCCAGCTGAACATAAAAATACAATATGACACCGGCGCTTTAATTAACCGCATTACCACATCCGTTCCGGAAAAAATCAATGCAACAACCATAAAAGAAGACATTAACGTGTATCTGAACGAGACCGGCATAATTTATATTTATTAATTACCTCATTATCCATTCCTTACGTTTTGGAAGAAGCGGGGGGGGCTTTTTTTATCCTGATTTTTTAACCGGAAAAATATGCGCTCCTCTCTGCCGGGGGTTAACCGGGAATATAATATATCCCACAATTCATTTCAAATAATATATCAACTGGTTATCAAATATATTGTCCCTTACCAAATTAAAAAATAAGATGAATCAAATATACATACCCGGATATACTCCGGAATGTGTCCGAATAAAAATATTAATTCCGGTTAACCTGATAAAATAAACATGCACAACATTTTTTAAATAAACGACAACAAACACTAAAGCCATATGAAAAAACGAGCGTATGCACTTGGCATGCTTTTTGTCCTCTTCGCAGTAATCTGCGCAGCAGGCTGTATCAGCGAAACACCCAAAGCCGATCCGACTGAACTCACTATCGCAACCACCACCTCCCTGTATGATACGGGGCTGCTGGATGCAGTGCAGGATCACTACCTGAAAACCTACAACGTTGACCTGAAAATAACCTCACAGGGAACCGGCAAAGCCATCGCTTCTGCCAAGAAGGGCGACGTTGACGTGCTCCTCGTTCACTCGCCGGCACAGGAAAAAGCGTTCATTGACGAAGGCTACGGTGTCAACCACCGCGGAATTGCCTACAACTACTTTATCGTCGTCGGTCCGAAAGCCGACCCGGCAAACATCTCCGGCATGACCCCTGAAGAAGGCTTTACCACCCTGAAAAACCTCGGTGCCAACAAGACCGCAGGTATTGTCTTCGTTTCCCGCGGTGACAACTCCGGCACGCACTCTGCTGAAAAGAACATCTGGAAATCCGCAGGATACAACTATACCGCGGCAATTGTCGGAAGCGGCGACTGGTACAAAGAGACCGGAGCAGGTATGGGCGACAGCCTGACAACCGCCGGCCAGATCGGCGGATACATCTTAACCGATGAAGCAACGTTCCTGACCTACAAGAAAAACAACCCGTCAAGCCCGCTTGAAGTCATCATCTCCGAAGGCGATTCACTCCTGAACCGCTACACTGTCATGACCATCAACCCGGCTAAATTCCCTGACACCAAAGTCGTTGAAGCAACTGCCTTTACCAACTGGCTCATCTCCAAAGAAGGTCAGGACTTTATCGGTGCATTTGGTAAAGAAACCTACGGCAAATCACTGTTCACCCCGCTGAGCTCCGTAAAAGACAGCACACTGCCGCCGTTTAACATCGACAGCACGACCAAAGTCACGGTTCCGACTGCATAAAAGCAATCGACCCCTTTTTCATTTTTCACCCGTAGATAAGACACATGGGAGAAATAACCGATGGATTCATTCAGGCCGTCTGGCTCATCATCTCGCTCGACCCTGAAATAATGGAAATTGCATGGCGGAGCATCTACGTCTCAACCATTGCAACCCTCATAGCCGCCGCTATCGCCATCCCTCTTGGCGCCCTGATTTATTTTTATGATTTCCCCGGCAAACGTGCCGTGATTAATCTGGTGCAGACGCTCTACGCTCTGCCGACGGTTATCGTCGGACTGCTGGTGTATCTTCTGGTTTCTTATTCCGGACCGCTTGGTTCGCTAAAACTTCTCTATACGACCAACGCCATGATAATAGCTCAGGTAATTCTCGTCTCGCCGCTGATCATCGGATTTACCATCTCGGCGCTGACCGGTCTTGACCGCGATATGAAAAACACGGTGCTCGGCCTCAACGCGCCGCCGTATCGTGCCCTGCTGACCCTCGTCCGGGAAGCAAAGTTTGCGATTCTGTCGGCCGTGGTTCTGGCGTTCGGCCGTGCAATCGCCGAAGTGGGAGCGGTCATGATGGTCGGCGGCAACATCCGCCATTTCACCCGCACCCTGACAACTGCTATTACGCTGAACACTTCGATGGGAGAATTTTCAATGTCTATTGCGCTCGGCATAATTCTGCTAGCCATTGCTTTACTCGTAAATCTTGGCGTTAATTTACTGCAATATCACCATTCGGGGGAGAAGAATGACTGACGATATAATTACCATTGCCGACCTTACAAAAGTTTACGGCAAAAAAGAGGTCATTCACCCGGTAACCCTGACCGTAAAAAAAGGAGAAATCCTCGCAATCATCGGACCTTCCGGCGCGGGAAAAAGTACGCTTATCCGGTTGCTCGACGGACTGGAACCGCCGACGTCAGGCACCATCTCAGCATTTGGAACTCCTCTTTCGTCACGCACCCGCCGAAAACTGCGTGAAAAAATTGGGATTTTATTTCAGAAATCCATTCTTTTTGACCGCACCGTCTTTGAAAATGTTGCGCTGGGTCTGTCATACCGCCGTCTCCCCCGTGCGGAACAAAAACGGAGGATTGACGAAACGCTGAACCACATGGGCATGGCCGATTACGCCGCGCGCCGGGCCCGCACGCTTTCCGGAGGTGAAGGCCAGCGTATCGCGTTCGCCCGCATTTTAGTTACCCGGCCGGAGATCCTTCTGCTCGACGAACCGACCGCCAACCTCGACCCGCTGGCAACCTCCGTTCTGGAAGAGATGATTCTGCGTGAAAATCACGAAAATCATACAACCATTATTATCAACACTCATAATCAGACACAGGCACAGCGACTCGCCGACCGGGTCGCGGTGTTAATTGACGGAACGCTCATGCAGACCGGCACGGCCGATGAAATATGGTATCAGCCGGCCGATGCGGCAACCGCCCGGTTCGTCGGGTTCCAGAACATTTTCCCGGCGGAAATTGTTGGAAACTCCGCCGTAGCAGCTCCGGGTTTTTCAGTTGACGTGCCGCCTGATAAAAAGATCAACGGGCCGGCTGCCGTACTTATCCGGGCGGAAGACATTCTTATCGGCCCTGCATCATCCGGTC
>CAZAWD010000165.1:0-3006 GCA_964488725.1 uncultured Methanomicrobiales archaeon
TGACGTCGCCTTCACACGGCGAAGGTCAGGAGTTCGAATCTCCTCGGATCCACTCTGTTTTAAGCGTATGGTCTGGGTTGCGCTTGGTTATATCTGTTAATTCCGGCGATGGTTGTGTCGTGCTGTGGTTATTGAATGTCATTGAAGCCGGAAAAGAGATAGTGCTAGGTGTCCTATTAGAATATATGCCGGACAAGACAGATATCCGATATATTCGTGTTGATACTGCTATTCAGACTGCGCTGATACAGTTGATGCAGGAACAGCCAATTGAGTCTATCACCGTAAGTGATATTATAATTGCCGCTAAAATCAGCCGTGGTGCTTTTTATCTGCACTATCATGATATTAACCATCTTCTTCAGACCATGGTTCTTGCAAGTTATGAGGATGCGGAATCTGTGTTATCTCCCGTATCTTTAGCAGGCGGGCGGGCAAATATCGAGCGGACAATCGTTTCCTTCTTTACAAAACTGAATGAAAATTATGATCTGATTCATGCTTTGTCACAAATAAAAGGAATTGAAGGCACTCAACATACTTTTCAGCGTCGTCTATGGGATATCCTGGTTACGTCCGAACCCTTTCTGGCGTATGCCGCTGCTCATCCGCATATGAACACCGGTTATCTTCTTGCGTCTGTCTGCGCGGCAATTGCCAATATTGTTCAGACATGGTCAGACCGCGGGGAAAAACGTGAGTCGCCGGAAAAGATAGCGGCTATCCTGTTAGATATTATGCAGGTATGAGGGCGGCCCGTATGGTGGCCGGAACATATCTTTTTGTATAGTGGCACCGATTGGATGCTATGAACAACTTGGCTGTTGTTCTCAGCCTCGTTTTTTGTGTTTTCTGTGGTCTTTCGACTTCCAACTGCCCGCAGGACACTTCAGTTCACAGTTTTGGGTAATAAGGGTGGTTACCAGTTACTTTTTGTTTTTATATGACATGTTTTATAAAAAAATGAGTTACCGGAAATACACTCCGACATCTTTCATCCCATTGCGCATCGCAAGGGTTATAACCAGCGGTGTGATTCCTTCAATTACGGTTGACATTGCCAGCGGCCCTGCATCAAGCGGTTGTAGTTTGGACACGCTGCCAACCAGATCGATAACAATTTTCTTTGCTTCTTCATCATCGCCGCAGACAGCAACCGAATAGTCCAGTTCCTCGTCCAGCATCATCCATTTATTGGCAGCAACATTATTAAATGCACATACCAGACGGGCCGACGGTGGCAGCATTTTCTGAATTGCCAGAGCAGCCGACCCCTCCGCGGGGCGATCGGGCAGGAAATACTTTTCTTTGGGGTTTCGGATCATCGGGTTGATCAGTGAAATTATAATTTTATTCTCAAAGGCGGCGGGCCCGATGCTTTCAATAGTTGATGCAATCCGCTCAAACGGCAGTGACAAAATTAATATGTCACAGTCGCACGTTACTGCATTAGTGTTGCCGGTACAGGTTGTTTGCGTACATTGGCGATCGTTTAAGGCACAGCAGACGCCGGTTGCAGCTGTTTGTGCTTTTTCCGCATCACGGGAACCGATTTCAACATTGCATTTTCCTCCAAGGCAGATCCGGCGGGCGAGTCCTTCGCCGATGTTGCCTGTACCTCCAATAATTCCTATTTTTTTCATACGAACTCTCTGTTGTGGATATTGCCCGACTCTTTTCCGGGCTGGTGTTGTCAATTGTTTTACCAATCAATCGGGTGTGTGCATCTTCTGACGCAGAGAAGATCCTGATTCATCCGTTTGAATTGTTTCATTATAAATTCCCATTCGTCTATTATTCCGCAAACAATTATATAGTTTCCGTCTGGGCTGGTAAGAGTTGCTTTTACCTTTTTTGTCGTGATTGTGTGGAAATATATCTGTCTCCGACTGAACCCGGATAGTGAATGTTATGAATACATTCGCTATGTTGTGGGAAGTGAAAGGAAATAGTTCTTTCGCCACCGACACAATCTATAAAAATCCGGGTATTTTATGCGCGATTAAAAAATAAATAAAAACTATGCTGACATGGGGATTCGAACCCCAGTAGCCGGCGTGAGAGGCCGGCATGATTGGCCACTACACTATGTCAGCACGAAGTGCGTAATTAGATTGGGTCTGTCTATATTTATAGATGTCGTTTTTTATTTTAAAAAATCCCAGACCTTTATCTAATACCAGCGCGTATTAGTATAGACAATATGGGCTTAGAAGAAGAGATTCGTGCTATTGAGGATGAAATCCGAAATACCAAATATAACAAGGCTACCTCCCAGCACATCGGCCGGTTAAAGGCAAAACTCGCCCGGATTAAAGACGACGCGGTTATGCGGGCAATTAAATCCGCCGGGGGGGGCGAAGGGTATTCGGTCAAAAAGACCGGAGACGGCACCATCGTATTGGTAGGTTTTCCATCAGTTGGTAAATCCACTCTGTTAAATCGTCTGACCGGCGCGGACAGTGAAACGGGTTCTTATGCGTTTACGACGCTCACCGTCGTTCCGGGTCTGATGGAGTATAAAGGTGCCAAGATTCAGATTCTTGATATCCCCGGACTGATTGCGGGAGCCGCCATGGGAAAAGGGCGCGGAAAAGAAGTTATTGCCGTTGTGCGGACCGCCGACCTCATCGTAATTCTGGGCGACGTGTTTAATGCGGTGCATGTGGATGTCCTGATGCATGAACTCTACGACGCCGGTATCCGCATTAACCGTCCCAAACCCGATATTACAATTAAGAAAACGAGTTCCGGTGGTATTCGTCTGAACACTGTCGGGGCATCGCGCATTAATATCGAAGAGGTTCGCGCCATCCTTGCGGAGAGTAAAGTTATGAACGCTGACGTGCTCGTTCGCGGTGCGAATCTTACGCAGGACGACGTTGTGGATGCAATGATGGGTAACCGCATGTATATCCCTGCTTTTATTGCAATCAATAAGGTTGATCTTATTACGCCTGAGCAGCGCAGGGAAGTTGAAGAGCATATGCGCAGTAAATACGGGGT
>CAZAWD010000166.1:0-3006 GCA_964488725.1 uncultured Methanomicrobiales archaeon
GGCCTACGCCGGCGACCGCGTCGGATGCGCGCTCAAAGACATCGAAGCCGACGACCTCGACCGCGGCTACGTCTTAACAACCGACCCCGCCGTCATCCACACCACCCGCCTCGTCTGCCCCGCCGCACTGGTAAAATACTGGCCCGCCGCACTCAAAGACCAGATGGTCATCTCAATCGGCCACTGGATGCAGTTCTTATCCGCCCGCATCATCGCCATCGACAACGGTGAAAACTGGCGCGCCCCCACCCTCACCATCGAACTGGAAACCCCCCTGGTTTACAAACCCGGCGACACCGCCGTCATCCACTACCTCGACGGCGGAAAACTCAGAATAGTCGGAACCCTCACGCTGGCCTGACCCGCCGGCAAAAAACCCTCTTATTCATATAATAGTAAATTCTATAACTATAGATTATTCAAACGACCAATCTCCAACCGTCGTTCTTCTGCTCTCCCTGCAAAGATACCTGTACCCATGAAATCCATCACCGGCTCGGCAAAATGTCTCTCGTATGAGAAAGAAGTGGTTTTCCAGGCAGTGGAAAAAGCAGTTAAAGCTGCCGGCGGTTTCCCGCGGCTCGCAGGAAAAAAAGTTCTTTTAAAACCCAACCTCCTATCAGACGCCGGAATAGACCGCGCCATCACCACCCACCCGGCCGTAATTTATGCCGTCGGCAAAATGATAATCGACGCCGGCGGCATATTAACCATCGCTGACAGCCCGGGCGCCGGCATCGTCTACAGTCAGCGTTCCCTCAAGCGCGTATACCACAAATGCGGCATTGAAGAAGTCGCCAAAGACCTCGGACTAGAACTCAGTTACGACACCGGCTATCAGGAACGCCCGTTCCCCGAAGGTCAGGTAATGAAACGGTTCACCGTAATTAATCAGGTCTGTGACGCCGACGTCATCATCTCGGTCTGCAAACTCAAAACCCATATGTTTGCCCATTTCTCCGGCGCGGTAAAAAACACCTTCGGCGTCATCCCCGGCCTCGACAAACCCGTTTTCCATTCGCGGTTTCCGGACATCACCGACTTCTCTGAAATGCTGGTCGACTTAAACGAACTCATCTGCCCTGACTTCGTGGTAATGGACGCCATCGTCGGCATGGAAGGCAACGGCCCCATGGGCGGTCAGCCCCGGGATGTCGGATATGTTTTTGCGTCTAAATCCGTATACGGCCTTGACATCTCCGCCCAGACCCTGATTGGCATGCCGCCGGAAAGTATCGCAACAACCATGGCAGCCCTTCGCCGCGGTCTCATCGATGAAGTCTGTGTAGTCGGCGATGACATCATCCCCATCCCGGATTACGTCCCGCCGTCCACCTACCGTGTCGAAGCAAAAGAATCCTGGCATAAAAAAACGATTTACCGCAAACTTCAGCGGGTCGGCAAAATCTACGCCCCCTCACCGATGATCAACAATAAAAAATGCGTGGGCTGCGGCCAGTGCGCCCGCATATGTCCGGTCAAAGCCGCCAAGATTGTGCAGGGCAAAGCCACCTTTGATTTAACCAACTGCATCCGCTGTTACTGCTGCCATGAAATGTGCCAGTATGACGCCATCGAAATGAAACGCTCTCTTGCCGGCGAAGTAGTTCACCGGTTTATTCATTAACCACTCTTTTGCGTTCATTGTCACCCCTTAATATTAAAGAACAAACAAATGATATACTCGTGAAGTGGGCAATACTTGGCGGCGGGCTGACAGGCATCACTCTGGCCCGGCTGCTGCATGAAAAAGGAAACGAAGTAATCGTCTTTGAAAAAGAAGCACGGACCGGCGGACTTTGTACATCCGAAACCCGTAACGGATTTACATTTGACTGCGGCGGCTCACATATTATTTTTTCCCGTGACAGTGAAGTTCTTGCATTTATGCAAAATGTTTTAGGTGAAAACCGTGAGTTCCGCACCCGCAATACCAAAATATTTTATAAAGGTCAATATATTAAATACCCCTTTGAAAACGGACTGTCTGCCCTGCCAAAAGAAGACCTCTTCTTTTGTATCAACGAGTATGTGAAAAACCTCGTTGCAGTTGAAAAAGGAGAAGTTGCACCTCCGCAGAATTTCAAAGAATGGATTTACTATACGTTCGGCAAAGGCATTGCCGAATGCTATCTGGTTCCGTATAACGAGAAGATATGGAATTACCCGACGGACAAAATGTCAAAACACTGGATGGACGGGCGTGTACCCCGGCCGCCGGCAGAAGACATCATTAAATCGGCTATCGGCATCGAGACCGAAGGATATACGCACCAGTCGGTGTTTTCCTATCCGGTTCACGGCGGAATAGAAGCACTTATCCACGCCATCGAAGCCCCGGTTACGGATTCAATTCTGACCTCCGCCGCGGTTACCGGCGTAGAAAAAACCGCACACGGCTGGAAGATTACCGCAGCAGACCGGGTATATGAAGCCGACCGTCTTATTTCAACCATCCCGTTACAGATTCTGCTTCCCATGCTGACCGGCGTTCCGGATTCCGTGCGCCGTGCGGCAGATGCCCTGCGGTATAACTCAATTGCCAGCATCTCTGTCGGAATTAACGGACCTGTTCCCGACATCTCGTGGATGTATGTTCCTGAAATGCAGTGGGGAGCATTTAACCGGTTATCATTTCCGTCGAACTTCTCAACCGCAGTCGCACCCGCCGGCTGTTCAGCGATTCTTGCCGAGATTACGTATAACGACGGCGACGAAATATCACAGATGTCCGATGCCGGACTCATTGAACACACCATACAGGGTCTGACCGCCATGGGACTGGTAACCGGCCCGGTCGTGCATACGGCAGTCGACCGGTTTGCCTATGCCTATGTTGTCTACGACACCGACTACCAGAAAAATAGTAAAATTGTCCGTGAATATCTGGAAGGGACATGCGGCATCAGCCTGGTCGGACGCTTCTCTCAGTTTGAGTACCTCAACATGGACGGATGTATCAGAAGCGTTCTCAACTTTGTGGAGAAACAATGAGAGTTAATATTT
>CAZAWD010000167.1:0-2981 GCA_964488725.1 uncultured Methanomicrobiales archaeon
TCAATCACTTCATCAACTCTTGCCAAACGCCTTCGTGAAATCTGCGTTCTCGAACATGTTTCCTGCGACAATAACGCACTGATGACCATTGCCGAAAGTGCGTCAGGTGACCTTCGTTCGGCGGTGAATATGCTGTTTGGTTCAGCAACCGGCAGGACCGAACTTGTATCAGATGGCATAGCCTCCGCGCAGAAGGATGAACGGGCTTCTATTTTTGATCTGGTTGCCGGCGTATACAGTGGTGCGCCAGACGCTGCCCTGCAGAAACTTTCATGGGACTGCGATGAGAAACCGGATTATGTTATCCAATGGATCGAATCATCTCTATTACAGATTTCCGACCCGCGACGGCGTATACGTGCCTATCAGCGTATTTCACGCGCAGATGTATACCTCGGCCGGACCATGTCCAGACAATATTACACGCTCTGGCGGTATGCCACAACACTCATGACGTTAGGCGTTGCCGCAGAAAATGCCGGAAGCGGTTTTCGTCCGCGTATCATGCCGCCTGCCCGTTGGAAACGTATGGCAACCGCGAAGAAACAGAAAACTATCCGGCGGACCCTTTCAGCCGCACTTGCAGACGGCTACTCCATTCCCGACCGGCAGGTGCAGGCTGAATATATTGACCTCTTGTCTATTGTTGCCGCCGCCTCTCCGGAAGCGTTTTGTGAACGGCATAATCTTGATGCGGATCAGATGACGGTGCTCCTGCATGACAAGGCGCAGGCAGCACAGGTATTTAAGGCGGTGCAGAAGGCAGCAAAGGACAAGGAGACAAAAATAAAAAAAGCCGCCGCTGTTAAAAAGGCTGTGGCGCGGAAAAAAGAAGAGGAAACAATTGAAGCCGCATTGAAAAAATCCGATGTCATCTCCGCGGCGGCGTGCGTGACCGAGACGCCCGTTGCAGATAAACCGGAAGAGAAAAAACCCGGGGCCTCACAGTCAACTCTTGACTTTTTCTAACCCTCTCTTTCACAACCTCTTTATTCTCCAACTGCCAAATTAATAAAAGACAACTGCGGTAATGGTCTAATGGCATGACAGGGGCTTCCCAAGCCTCTAATCCGGGTTCGATCCCCGGTTATCGCACTTTTATGACAGCCACCTATGCGGTCAGCATCATTGCCGATAATAAAACCGGCATTCTTCGTGATATCGGTGCTGTATGTGCAGAGATTGATGCGAACATCATCGGAGCCCGGATGGATGTGGTAACGCAGGGGCCATGTAGCGGCGCGGCGGTCGCTGATATTGAGGTGGGGTTCAGCGGAAACCCGGAAGCCCTTTACTGCGGCCTGCGAAATATTTGCGGAGTGCATTCGGTTGACCCTCACCATACCGCCGGCGAAATTTTCGGAAAACGCGTGATTGTAATGGGCGGCGGTGCGCAGGTCGCGCAGGTTGCCATGGGTGCGGTTAATGAAGCGGACCGGCATAATATCAGGGGTGAACGCATATCGGTTGACACTATCCCGCTGGTCGGCGAGGAAAATCTTGCACGTGCCGTCGAAGCTGTGGCACGTCTGCCGCGTGCTGCAATTCTGGTGCTTGCGGGCTCCATCATGGGCGGTGATATTACCACTGCCATCAGGTTTGTTCAGTCCCGGGGGATTCCCGTCGTCTGCCTGAAGATGGTTGGCAGTGCATCATCTGCTGCCGATCTCATTGTTACCGACCCCATTCAGGCCGGTGTTATGGCGGTCATGCATGTAAGCAGCATTGGCGTATTTAATATCGCCAGAGTAAGAGGAAAGGAGTTCTAATGTCAAATCTGCCAACTGAAACCAATGTAGCGTCTATGTCCGTTGAAGAACACATCGAAAAAGCCGTACAGGTTCTTTCCCGCGACGGTCTGGTGGTGTATCCGACAGAGACCGTATACGGTCTGGGAGCCGATGCTCTCTCTGACACTGCTGTTCTCAAAGTATATGAAGCAAAACAGCGTCTGCTTGGAAAACCCATCTCCGTTGCGGTCTCGGACATCGATATGATTTTCGGGATTGCCTACGTGGACGAGTTTGCCGAAAAATTTATCAATAAATTTTTGCCCGGGCCGGTTACCGTGGTTCTGCCCGTTAAAAGCTGTCTTCCAACCGATCTGAGTGGTGGAACGGGAACCATTGGTATCAGGTTCCCGGACCATGCTGTCGCTCAGGCTTTAATTGCCGCACTCGACAGTCCGATAACCGCCACCTCGGCAAACCTTTCCGGTGAAGTGTCGCCGGTCTCGGCCGGCATGGTTAATGTCCCGCACGATTACATGATTGACGGCGGCACCCTTCCCGGCACGCCGAGCACTGTGGTAAATCTTGCAGAACGGCGTATCGAACGTCCGGGCGCTATGCTCGACGAGGTTGCCCGATTTATTGCACATGAAATGAAATGAAACAGATTTACACCATTTCGGGTATGACCTGTCAGGCATGCGCTCTGAACGTTGAACGCGCTGTAAAAAAAGTTGCCGGCGTTCAAAATGCAGAAGTAAGTCTTCTTACTAACACTCTTGAAGTTGAGGGCGACAGCATAGCAGAAGATATTATTGTCGATGCGGTGAAAAACGCGGGATACGTTGCATCCGCCGGCAGAAAAAATCTGGCACCGGAATATATTTCCATGAAACGGCGGCTGATTATTTCAATCTGTTTTTTAATCCCGCTGATGTATGTGACAATGGGGCATATGTTCGGACTGCCGTTGCCCGCATTTGTCACTCCTTTTGTCTATGCTGTATTGCAGATACTGCTGACAATACCGATAGTCATCGTTAACCGTACCTATTTCCTAAAAGGTATTCCCGCCCTGCTGCACCGGGCACCGAATATGGATTCACTGGTTGCGGTCGGTTCGGGTGCGGCGCTTATTTACGGTTTTGCAGTTACCGTTCAGATTTTTATAAGTGAATCCGCAGCGGCGCATGCATTGTCGATGAACCTTTATTTTGAATCCGCCGGTATGATTCTGACACTGGTTACTGT
>CAZAWD010000168.1:0-2971 GCA_964488725.1 uncultured Methanomicrobiales archaeon
TACGCAGAGTCTCGAAGCTGATGATGTTATAGAGTCGGATATTATCGAGATCGGGCAGGGGATGTATATGGTTGATGCGCAGGTGCGCGTCGCGCAGCTGAATGAGCGGTTTGAGATTGAGCTGCCGGAAGATTCGGGAAATTATGAGACTATCGGCGGTCTGATTTTTTCGATTCTTGGCCATATTCCGCGGCTCGGTGAGTCGGTGATGGTAGCAGACGGCGTGACGCTGGTGGTGACGAAGATGCGGGGTCGGCAGATTCTTAAGATTAAGATGATTATGCCGTTGCCGCTGAGTGAGGAAGGGGTCGGCGAGTAAGTCTGCCGGGTCCAATCGTTTTCTTTTTTACCTTTCAGGTCTAATGAACCTCTATGGAAGATGTGTTTATTGCCCGTGCGGGTGCGTTGTCTGAGGCACGTAATACGGAACATAAGATTAAGGCTCTCTGTACTGCAGCGGGTCTTGAAAATATGGTGGCCCCGGGTGATCTGACGGCAGTTAAGGTTCATTTCGGTGAACGGGGAAATGATGCGTTTGTAAGTGCTCTGCATGTTTCTGTTATTGTGCGCGAGTTGCAGGCTCTTTCGACGAAACCGTTTCTGACGGATACGTGTACGCTGTATCTGGGAGGACGGCAGAATGCGGTTGATCATCTTGAGACCGCGGCGATGCACGGGTTTTGTTATCCGGTGGTAAGTTGCCCGGTTGTTATTGCGGACGGGTTGAAGGGCAAAAATTATACGAATGTGGAGGTGTACGGGAAGCATTTTGAGTCGGTGAAGATAGCCTCCGATATTGTGGCCGCGGATAGTATGGTTGTTGTTTCGCATTTTAAGGGGCATGAGGTTGCGGCGTTTGGAGGGGCGCTGAAGAATCTTGGTATGGGGTGTGCGGCACAGGAGGGAAAGCGTGAACAGCATACGGTAACACCGTTGCTTGTTGCGGAGAAGTGTGTGACCTGCGGGGCGTGTATTAATGCGTGTCCGGAGTTTTGTGTGAGTCTTGAGGGTAAGGCGATTGCAATTGATACGTCGCGGTGTATCGGGTGTCTGATGTGTATGAATACGTGTCCGCATCATGCTATTGATATTAACTGGGAGGATGACGGGGTGGTGTTTGTTGAGCGGATGGCAGAGTATGCGGCAGGCGCTGTTGCGAATAAGACGGGGAAAGTTTTGTATATTAATTTCCTGACGAATATTACGCCGCATTGTGATTGTACTCCGTGGAATGATATTGCGTTTGTGCCTGATATAGGGATTCTGGCGTCGACTGATCCGGTGGCGCTTGATAAGGCGTGTTTTGATCTGGTGAACGGAGAGGAGGGGGTGATTGGGAGTCTGCTGCCGGATAATCATCATGCAGGAGCTGAGAAGTTTACGCGGGTATGGCCGGGGACGAATCCGGAGTTGCAGTTGTCGGCAGCAGAGGAGATGGCGCTTGGTCATGCGGAGTACCGGCTGGTTGAGGTGTGAGACAGAACCGGTATATTTTATAGGTTTATGCGTTCAAGAGAATAAGTATGGTACGAGTAAAAGCATCTCACATTCTGGTGAAGACTGAGGCGGAAGCAAAACAGATTATGCAGAAGATTTCAGCCGGAGATGATTTTGCAAAGCTTGCAAAGTTGTTTTCCCAGTGTCCGAGCGGTAAAGCGGGCGGTGATCTGGGATATTTCGGGAAGGGTCAGATGGTGAAGCCGTTTGAAGATGCCTGTTTTAAGGCTAAAGCAGGCGATGTTCTGGGCCCGGTAAAGACGCAGTTCGGCTGGCATGTGATTAAGGTTACTGATATTAAGAATTAAGTCCGGTTGTTTGTTATTATGAATGAAAGAACCTTTGCCCGTCTGGTTGCTGAAATTAAAGGTGAGGATTTTGCAAAGGTTCAGGAGGCAGCGGATTCGATTTGCGCGCTGTGTGATGCGGGTGTGCTGCCTTTGATATTTAGAGCGCTGGAAGCTGAGCCGCCGCTGGTGCAGCGGGTGATGCTGTGGGCGCTCCGGAATTATAAGCATTCTGATTATTCACGTTTTTTGCCGTTTCTAATGTCGCCGGATGAGGATGTGCGTGAGGCGGCGCAGGTGTTGTTTATGGAGGGGGGTCTGCCGGCGGCAGCGGCGCTTGAGGGGTCGTTTACGTCGCCGGATGTGAGTGTATGGTATGCGGCGGTGGCAGCGCTTGATCATTTTCATTCGGAGGAAGCAACAGGACCGCTGCTGCGGGCGGCGGGGCTTGCTGATGCGCAGGTGCGGGCGGCAGCGTTGCGTGCTCTTTTTGTGTACGGGTCAGATGAGGTTACGACCACGCTTATTGCGGCGCTTTCAGATGTTTCACCGGTCCGGCTGGCGGCACTTTGCGGGCTGAAGGGGCGGCGGTTGTCGCCGGAACAGCTGGCACAGGTTTGGCCGCTGATGGATGATTCGGATGCGGAGGTCCGGGCGGCGGCGGTGTATGTGGTTGATGCGGCGGTGCCGGCGAATATGGCAGAGGATGATGACTGGTTGGTGCGGCGGGCGGTTGCGGAGGTGACGACGGATTTTCGGAGGCTTGAGTTTTTGTGTATGGATGAGGAGGCGACGGTGCGGATTGCGGCGACGGATGCGGCGTGCCGTCGGGGGTTAGTGATAGAGGATCTGATGCTGGAGCTGTTGTATGATGAGGTGCCGGGGGTGCGGCGGGCAGCGGCGGCGGCGCTGGGGAACGGGGCGGGTGCGACGGTGGTGGCAGCACTTGCAGGAGCGCTGAAGGACCAGAAACCGGGAGTGCGGGCGGCGGCGGCAATGTCGCTGGGTAAGATCGGGGGTGCAGCGGCAGTTGAAGCGCTTGAGGGTGCGGTCGGGGTGAACAATCCGATTCTGGCAGGGATTGTGCGAAACGCTCTGACGGCGGCCAGGCGATAAAAAAAATAGTTGGTATCTGGTATCAGGTGTTTTTATCCGGCGGCGTATGACGTTATTCCAGAGTCCAGCTC
>CAZAWD010000169.1:0-2955 GCA_964488725.1 uncultured Methanomicrobiales archaeon
CTCCCGAGCAGGACGCCACCGGGCTTCGCGTTCACTGCCGGGTTCAGCTCCGCCGCCGAGGGGCCCACCGGGCCGTTGTACAGCCCCGGGGGAATCCTCACCTGGTCCGCGGGGACCGGCGTCGCGTTCGCGTCCTGCGTCGTGGACTCGGCGGGAACCGACTCCGCGGGCGCCGACTCGCCGCCTCCCGGAGCCTGAGGCGACTGCTGGCCGTTGCAGCTCGCGCAGCAGATCATCAATCTTTTTAGACTCCGGCACGCAGTATACATCAATCATAAGAGACTTGACACTGATACGCGCATCCTTACTCCCTTTCGTATACGCATTAAACACATCCTTGAAATTAATCGTACCCACAATATTATCCGTATACTCATGATACACCGGAACCCGTGAAAAACCCGTTTCGCGGATGTGCGCCACTGCTTCCTCCAGTGTTGCCGTATCTTCAATAACCGCCACATCCGGCCGCGGCGTCATAATCTCTTTTGCGGTCGTATCATTGAAACGGAGAACCGAATAAATCATCTCCTTTTCTTCCTCTTCGATAGCCCCTTCCATCTCGCCGACATCAATCCACTCACGAATCTCTTCCTCTGTCACACTCGGAACCGGGCAATCGCACTTCTTTCCCCGCGTCCGGATAAAATCATATATAACAAAGAATGGCATAAGAATCAGCGTCAGATAATAAATCGGCGTAGCAACTAACAGCGCCATCTTCTCCTGATGATGATTCGTATACGTCTTCGGCCCGATCTCGCCAAACACCAGCAGCAAAAACGTCACCAGACCGGTAGCGATAGCAACACCCGCATCACCGACCAGTTCAATGGCAATGGCAGTCGCAAGAGCCGACGCACCGACATTTGCGATATTATTCCCGATAAGAATTGTTATCAGAAAATGATCCGGATTACTTTTCAGCTTCTCAAGCCGGGTACCGCGTTTCCCTGCCTCGGAAACAATAGCTTTCACCTTGGCACGGTTAATGCCGACCAGCGCAACCTCGGAGGCCGAGAAAAATGCCGAACAAATCAGCAGGATTATAAAAACAACTAAATTTATATACGATATCATATATTCCACGCCGCATCTGCGGCAGATCTATTCCCCGGATGTATATGTACAAACATGATTCTAAATCTCTGTATTATATATACGCGTTTCTCAGTTTAAATACATCGCAGATTGGCAAAAAATTCCTGTTCCCTTTGCAGTACATCCACCCGGTCAGCATACGACGGACAGCTGAAACTCATATCTTCCAACTCAAACGTAACCCGTGAATCATACGATATATCTTTCAACGCCTGAATCAGCTGATAACCTTCATCCGTGCCGGCAAGCGGCGAATGCATCGCACCCGGCCGCCCGAGACTGGCATGAATATTTATCATACGGTCAGCACAGAGCGCAGGAAACGAAAACGGATCGCCCGCAAGCTGTGCATGTGCATAATCCCATGTAAACCCCAGCCATGCATATTCATCCAGCACCCCGCGCATCTCGGCAGCAGTGGTCATATGGGCATTGACCGCCGGCGGCATATTTTCCAGTGCTATTTTTACGCGCGACGACCCGGTTTCACTTACCCGGTTAAGATACGTATGAAACCGCACGGCATCTTCTGGTGACACCGGCCGTTTCACCGTTCGTTTCCCGGGATGAATGGTTACGATCCCGCCTCCCAGTATATCGAGCATTTCAATACAGGCACACGTATAGTCAGCCGCCAGACGGGCAACATCAGGGTTAATCGAACATGGATTCAGATCGAAAATCGGGGCATGCATAGCAATCGGAAACATAGCCGGATACTTCTTTTTCTGCTCAAGAATATCATCGATGTGCATACCTGAAAACCAGAAATCAGGCGTTTCCATCCAGAACTCAACCGAGTCAAGACCGGCGGTATTCATAGCGGAAAAGATTTCTGAAACAGCATAGGGATGAAAAAACATCGTGGATGCTTCAAGCCGTATCATATACATAGTCTATAGCGGCACTGCATTAAAAAGTATCCGTCCCTTCTTCTCCTCCCGGCATTTTTTTCAAAAAAGCCTGACCGTTTTAGTATCGATACTGAATAGGAGTGAATATATCCAACGACTGCCAAATAAACAACACAAGCAATGCAGGACAATACAACACCCTCACACATCTCCTGTCCCGACGACCGCGGTATCGCAGCAGACGCACTGGATTACAGCAGTCTGAGCGAGACCTACGCACGACTGTCGGCTGAGCATCAATATACTCTGCGTGAAAACGATACTCTTCATAAACTGGTAAAAACAGGTAAAACGGAAAACGATTCACTGAGAATTGAAAATAATAAACTCAGACTCGACAACGGCCAGCTCAAAAAAGAAAACGCACAGTTAAAACGGCTGCCTCTTTTTGTTGCGGTAGTACTTGAACTCCTCCCAAACAACGAAGTCTATCTTCGTCAGATGGGTAATAATCAGGAGTATGTAACCCAGGCCGCGCCCGCTATCTACGAGCGCCTTAAAACCGGCACCAAAGTTGCGGTCAACAACACCCGTTCCCTTGTTAAAATAATGGGAGATTCAGTTGACGCCCGGGTAAAAGTAATGGAACTGGATGAAAAACCATCGACGACCTTTGCCGATATCGGCGGACTGAAAGAAGAAATCATCGAAGTCAGGGAAGCTGTTGAATACCCGCTGACAAAACCGGAATCGTTTACGCGGTTCGGGGTTGTCCCGCCAAAAGGTGTGCTTCTCTACGGCCCGCCGGGAACCGGTAAAACGCTTATCGCCAAAGCGGTTGCCAACAATGCAGGCGTTCCGTTCCTGCGCATGGCCGGCAGTGAACTGGTTCACAAATACATCGGAGAAGGTGCTCAACTGGTGCGCGACCTGTTTAGTCTCGCCCGCACTCTTGCTCTTGAAAATCACGGTGTCGTTGTGTTCATTGATGAAATCGATG
>CAZAWD010000170.1:0-2935 GCA_964488725.1 uncultured Methanomicrobiales archaeon
ATACAAAAACGCATGATCCGGATTATGCGTTGACAGGATAATAATATAGCCCGCCCGGGCAAGATCACATACCCGGCACATTACGCGAAACTGGTTACCGTAATCCAGATTCGCCGTCGGCTCATCCATAATCAGAATCTTTGCATTCTGCACCAGCGCCCGGGCAATTAAAGCCAGCTGCCGTTCCCCGCCGCTGATCTCACCATACCCGGCACGTGCCAGATGAGCAATCCCGAGACTCTCCATTGCCGCATACGCCGCATCCGTATGCTCCTTTTTAGGCGACGCCATCACCGACAGATGCGACGTCAGCCCCATCAGCACAACATCCAGCACCTCATAATTAAACACCGGCGAAGTTGACTGCGGAATATACGCAATATACTGAGCGATTTCTTTATACGACATCTCTTTGACATCCGTTTCATTCAGCCGGATACTGCCGGCGTAATTTTTATAGAAACCAAGAATACATTTGAACATGGTCGTTTTTCCCACGCCGTTGGGGCCGAGCACCGCAACGAGGTCTCCCTTTTTTGCCGAGAATGAGACATCGTGCAGAACCGTCCGGCCTTTTTTCTCATAGGTAAACGAAACATGGGAAACATCAAGGCCCGGATCCGCGTTCATGACCGCCGCCCTCCCGAAATAAGCAGATACGCAAAAATCGGCGCCCCCACAAACGCGGTCAGGATCCCGATGGGCACCTCAATGGTTGCAATGCTGCGGGCGATATCGTCAACGAGTAAGAGAAACCCGCCGCCCATTATAATAGATGCGGGGATGATGCGGCGGTAATCGTAGCCGAAGATCATCCGGCAGAAATGGGGGATAACCAGACCGACCCAGCCGATAACACCGGAGATTGACACGGCGACCGCGGTAATGAGCGTCGCACAGACAACAACGATAAATCTCAGCAGATGGGTATTGATTCCCATACTGCGGGCCTCGTCCTCGCCGATGGTCAGCACGTTCATACGCCAGCGCAGCAGGAAAATGGGAAGCGTGCCGATGATAATAATAATACCGGCGAAGATGACGTCATCCATCGTGGCACCGGCCAGACTGCCCATGAGCCAGTAGGTAATCTCCGGCAGCTGCTGGGTGGTATCGGCAACGAGTTTAATGTATGACGTTGACGCGGAAAACAGGCTGGATACCAAAATACCGGCCAGCACCATCGACAACGTCGCACTGCCGCGGCTCAGCCGGCTGATTCCATATGCGACGCCGACCGAGATAAGGCCGCCGCAGAATGCGAAAATAGTAACGGCAAGACTGCCGAGGTTCAGATAGATAGCAAGCGCCGCCCCGAAACCGGCACCGGCCGAAGCGCCGAGGATATCAGGCGAGACAAGCGGGTTCTGAAACATACCCTGATAGGCGGAACCGGCCGTGGCAAGCGCCGCCCCGACGAGGAACGCGGCCAGAATCCGGGGCAGGCGGATGTTGAAAATAACGCTCCACGTTGCGTAGTCGGGGGCGGATATCGCCGGAATAATCGGAGAGAGAAACGTAATTACAATATCATACGGACTGAGCAGATACCGGCCGGCACCAAATGATATAAAAATACAGAGCAGAGCCCCGAGGATGAGGAGGATAAAACGGAGCGGATAGTTAGGGGCATGGCGTGCGGCGGGTTCGGTCTCAGTCATTCTATTCTTAAAAAAAGGGGTTGTAATGTAATTAAACCCGACGATTCGGTCCGGGAATGTCAACTATGTTTAGTTGACTGTTTCAGGATTTTTTTGATAAACTGACCCGTATAGCTTTTGGCGACTTTTGCCACCTCTTCGGGCGTTCCTTTGGCGATGATTTTGCCGCCGGCATTGCCGCCTTCCGGTCCTAAGTCTATAATATAGTCGGCGGATTTGATGATGTCGAGGTTGTGTTCAATTACAATTACGGTGTTTCCTTTGGCGACCAGACTGTCCAGTACGCTGATGAGTTTTTTCACGTCATGGAAGTGCAGGCCGGTGGTTGGTTCGTCCAGAATATATACTGTTTTCCCGCCGGAGCGTTTGGCCAGTTCACGGGTGAGTTTGATCCGCTGGGCTTCGCCGCCGGAAAGCGTGGTTGAACTCTGGCCGAGTTTGATGTAGCCGAGGCCGACGTCGGCTAAGGTCTGGAGTTTGACCCGGATGGAGGGAACTTTGTCGAAGAGTTCAAGGGCTTCGTCGACGCTGAGGTTGAGGACGTCGGCGATGGATTTTCCTTTGTATTTGACTTCGAGGGTTTCGGCGTTGTAGCGGGCGCCTTTGCATTCTTCGCACTCGACGTAGACGTCGGGAAGGAAGTTCATCTCGATTTTCATGACGCCGTCGCCGGAGCATGCTTCGCACCGGCCGCCATTGACGTTGAATGAGAACCGCCCGGGGCCGTATCCCCGGATTTTTGCTTCGGTTGTTTCGGCGAAGAGTTTGCGGATTTCGTCGAAGAGTTTGGTGTAGGTGGCAGGGTTTGACCGGGGGGTGCGGCCGATGGGCGACTGGTCGATGACGATGACGTTTTCGATTTGCCGGTCGAAGGTGAGGCCGGTGTAGGCGCCGGGGGTGACTTTGGCCCGGTTGAGTTCATGGCGGAGCGCCTGATAGAGGGTGTCGTAGATGAGGGTGGATTTGCCGGAGCCGGAGACGCCGGTAACGACGGTGAGGGTGCCGATGGGAATAGCGGCGGTGATGTTTTTGAGGTTGTTTTCTGTGCAGCCGCTGATGGTGATGCGGCCGGTTCCGGGGCGCCGGACGGCCGGTACGGGTATGGTGAGGGCGCCGGAGAGGTATTGGCCGGTGATTGAGCCCGCGTTTGCTTCTATTTCGGCGGGGGTGCCGGCGGCGGTGACGTGACCGCCGTAGATTCCGGCGCCGGGGCCGATGTCGACGACGTAGTCGGCTGCCCGGATGGTGTCTTCGTCGTGTTCGACGACGATTAC
>CAZAWD010000171.1:0-2923 GCA_964488725.1 uncultured Methanomicrobiales archaeon
GCTTTGCAGGAGGATACGCTCGGCGAGGCAATTGATGTGGCCGAGTCTACTGATATGACTGAGATAAATTAAAAATATAAGATTTTTTTATTTTTACGGCTGCTGTGTTTCCAGCACAATTTCCAGATACGATTTCATCAGACGTTCACCGGTGATACCGGCAGCTGCCGCGGTGCGGTTGATAACATCAACGGCTTCTTCTTCACCGAGGTCTGCATCAGCTTCAATTTCAGAAAATACTCCGACTCCGTCAATTTCATCCAGCGTTACGATAGCGCCTGAAACCCGGTATATTTTACGGTGTTTTATAACGTCGGCGGTTTTTCGAAACCCGAGTCGTTCTAAAATGACAGAAAATTCTTCCCCTGACGAAAGGTCGACGATAATTTCTTCCCGCGCTTTGAATCCTTCCCGTCCGGTCTTCGGACCCTTATAGGTGATACAGGGCGGCATGACTTTGCCGCATTTCTGGTTTTCAACATACCGCAGACGCAGTGCCTCATCGGTGACGGCAAAGTCACGTTGCGGCGCGTTGAAGTAAATATCATGTTCATTCTGGTCGGCGATAAGTTCGGCCCCGCTGGTACACAGACGTGTTTCAATTGGTTCCAGTGCAGCGACCCGTACTTTTATTTCTATTTCAAAACCCATGGCTATATATTTCACAGGCTCAGGAATAAGTTTTATGAATCACTGATGTATTTATAGGATAAATGTAAATATTATTTTACATGAATAAAAAAGTGCTCATTGTACTTGGCCTTGCAGCAGTGGCAGTGCTGTTTGCCGCAGGGTGTGTTGCACCAACCGCCCCGGACACCAACACGACAACGCTGAACTACTCAACAGCTATTGTCGGCGACTGGAAAAGTAACGGCGTCTACAACAACACCGAGGGTGTTGAATTTTATATGACATATCATTTTAATGCCAACAACACCGGCAGTCTGGCAGCAGAGGGTATGAACGGCGCAAAATTATCGGGCCTTGAGATCTACTGGGGAAATGTTGAGAATAATACCTATATCATCGGGTATACCACCACCTCAAAGGGCGATTATCTCTACCTGTCCGATGACGGCAGAGCGCTGATAAACGAGTTCGGTGAAACGTTTAACAAACAGTAACTCTTTCGCCCTCTTTTTTTTCATCATACTTTTCAGAGGATAACAACCATCATTAGCAGAAGGCACGTTGCACCGACCAGATCAATTGAGCTGGTTACGACCGGCACGCCGAAGTTGTCGGGGTCAAAGCCGCGGCGGTAGGTAATGACTGCGGTGTAGTATCCGAGCAGGTTCATGATGGTCACAACGAGCAGCCCGGCACCGGCAGCAAGCAGTATCATGGGAAGCAGACCCGGTGTTGCGATGCCGGTGAGGAGGGCTGCATAATGCGAGAGTATTCCCATCAGCGGCAGGATGAAGAGGGCGTACATATAATTTTCCGCAAAGTGCTGCCATACTACTTTCTGAGGGAATATACGTGCATCTATCAGACCCATATGCATTTCAGTTCCGATACGTGAGGTCAGGATTCCGCCAATAGACCCGCACCCGTTCATAAACGGTGACATGAGAATTAATACCGCCGCAGCGGCAACCAGAGAATCAAGCCGGCTGGTATACAGGACACCGGCTACAATTCCAAGGAGGGAGAGCGGTAAGAGGAGCGGCAGACCTTCCCGGAGAACGTCTTTCATGGTTGCGGTTCCGCGACGGTATGATACAAACGCAAGAACAATGACGATAAGAACGATTATTCCCAGTATTATTTTTCCGGTAACAGGCAGCGCCATTATGATGAGCGCGGTAACAACCAGAAACGGGAGGGTTACAATGTCGCCGATGGTGGTTACCGCCGGTGCGCCGATCATGTCAAGGTTCCATCCTTTGCGGTAGCAGATAACGCTTACGACGACGCCGACCAGTGTCACTAAAATGCCGGCAAGGGTTCCTGAGATGACCGAGATGATGACCATTTCAAAGATGCCGATGACTTCGGTGTTGGTCGCCATGCAGATGATTTTGCCGAAGACGGCAAGACCTGCTGAGATGATGATTGTCAGAATTATTGAGGCGCGGAGATTGTCACCCAGTTCGGTTTCCCGGCCGAACCGTGTTTCAAAGGCTCCAAGGTGCATGGAGGAGGAGAGACGCGAGGTGAGAATTCCGGCGATGGCGCCCCGCATGTTGATTGACGGGGTGACGAGCACCATCAGTCCGGGGATTAAGATAAGAACATCACTTACCGAGCCGAGGTAGATGCCGGCAATAAAGGATAAGCTAACGCTGATGAGAAGTGTCCAGAGTCCGGTGAAGAACTCTTCGTGCCCGTCCCGGAGGTTTTCGACTATCGCCAGATTCATCCGGGTTCACCTCTTCGTCTAAGCACATAATTCTATACTATTGGTTTTTATTACGTATAAAGGCAGGGGAATTAAAAAGTGGGGGGTTAGTTTTTGAAACTGTGAATGGGTGCGGGGATACGGCCGCCGCGGTTGACGAACTCGGCACAGCTGAAGGTGTTTACCGGCTGAATGGGTGCGTGGCCGAGGAGTCCGCCGAACTCGACGGTGTCGCCGACTTCTTTGCCGATTACCGGAATGAGCCGGACGGCGGTTGTTTTCTGGTTGATCATTCCGATTGCTGCTTCGTCGGCGATGATGCCGGCGATGGTGGTTGCCGGGGTGCTGCCGGGGATGGCGATCATGTCGAGGCCAACCGAGCAGACGGATGTCATTGCTTCGAGTTTTTCGAGGGTAAGCGCACCGCGGTTGACGGCGTCTATCATTCCCTGGTCTTCCGATACGGGGATGAACGCTCCTGACAGTCCTCCAACATATGAAGATGCCATCACACCGCCCTTCTTCACCTGGTCGTTGAGCAGTGCTAACGCCGCGGTGGTACCCGGAGCGCCGGCG
>CAZAWD010000172.1:0-2905 GCA_964488725.1 uncultured Methanomicrobiales archaeon
ACGACAGTATCCCGCGGTTTTTATGAACATCACCTCCGCTCTCCTGACGCATACGTACACTTCTCAGTTCACTTCGGGGAAACACCGTTTTCTTTCCCGGAGCATACAGAGTAACCGCCGATTCACTAATCACCGCTTTACACAGAGCACGGTGCAGAACCGCGATAATAAACCGGACCGTCCCATAGATAAATAAGAGACAGAAAACAACGATTGTTCCAAGAAACACGGCCCCATAAATTACATCATCAACCAGCTGGCTGCCAAGCATTACCAGTGACACCGCTATCCCGCCGATTAAAATTACGATTGACAGAAAAATCATAATCAGTGGTTTTATCACAATCCACGAACTCAGATGAATTACATATTTGGCATCCTGCACCGGCGTCATATCTTCTCATACATACACCGTCCCGAAAGAAAAAGGTTCGTGTATATTCCAAATCTCTATATCCTCTGCGGGCGATAATCTGATACTATGGACGAGAATGCAATTGGAACACTGCACATCGAAGGATGGAAATCTTTCATCCGGTCCGCCATCAGTTTTGGCAGAATTAATATCCTGCTTGGTGCAAACGGTGCCGGAAAAAGCAATCTCCTCATACTCTTTGAGTTTCTCGCAGCAGTATACCAGAATAAAGCCGGAGAGTTTCTTGAACAATACGGCGGCCTTGATGCCATTCTCTCATACGGCACCCAAAAAACACGGACCGCGGTAATTGACATTGAACTGTTCGGCACCTCCTGCCGCCTGACTCTTGACAGCAGCGGGATTACGGTGTCTGCCCCGCTGTCTTCTGCAATGGAACAGCTCGGATCTCTTATGGTCTACCGGTTCCGTGACTCAAAAGCAATGACCGTACCGCAGGACCCAACAGACAACCGTATCCTTCACGCCAACGGATCAAATACTATCTCATATCTATACCGGATACAGCGTGAATCCCCCAAATACTACGCTAGAATTATCCAGACCATACAGTTTGCATGCCCGGGTTTTCGCGATTTTATATTCCGGGAAGAAGACAGCCGGCTCAATGTATGCTGGAATGAAAACTCCAACCCGGCATATTGTCTGCCGCTGGCAACGCTATCCGGCGGCACCCTGAGATATATTGCGCTTGCAACGCTGCTGCTTCAGCCGTCCCCGCCGAAATTAATTCTCATTGACGAACCCGAACTGGGTCTGCACCCGTATACGATAAACACGCTTGCCGACCTCCTCCATATGTCAGCCGGCCATTCGCAGATTGTGGCATCTACCCAGTCGATTCAGCTGATAAACCATTTTCAGCCCGATGATATAATTCTTATCGATAGCGGAACGGACGGTGCCACCCTCCATCGTCCGGATACAGATGAGCTGCATGACTGGCTCGCAGAATATACGCTTGGAGATATCTGGCAGAAGAATCTGATCGGGGGAAATCCCTGAATGCTGCTGAAAATTCATGTTGAAGGTGAAACTGAACGGCTGTTTGCCGACCGGATTCTAAAACCCCATCTGGAACCATGGGGGTATCGCGTTCTTGCAATTCCCAACCGGACCAGCCCCCGACACTATGGCGGGCTGTCAACGTATGAACAGTTTAAAAATAATACGCTGCGGCTCGGCCGGTATGGCGATGCAGTTGTTACTACCATGATTGACCTGTATCATCTTCCCGTGGACTTTCCGGGCGCAGGGCGGGCAGCGCGTATAGTATCGCCGGAAAAAAAAGTCAGATATCTGGAACATCGTCTGGCAGAGGACCTCAACGACCGTATCCCTGTTTTTGTTCCGTATATTCAGCTGCATGAATTTGAAGCCCTGCTTTTTTCCCGGCCGGATGTTCTTGACCGGTATCTGAGTATGACCCGCGATTCGCGGTTTCGTGAACTAAACGAACTGCTTGACCGCTATCATCACGAACCCGAGCATATTGATTCACAGAAAGGTCCGTCGGTATATCTGCGCGAACTCTATCCCGGGTATCGTAAAGCGACCGAAGGCATGTATATCGCCGAGGCTACCGGGCTGGAGGCGATACGTGCAGCCTGTCCGCATTTTAATTCCTGGCTTCTCCGGCTTGAGGAGCTGTCGCCAGCGCATGCAGCGCAGCAATTTCCGTCAGCGCCGCCCGAAGCCCGCTGATAATCATTGGAATATTGGCAGCGGTCAGAGAAATCAGGGAGAAGGCAAATGCTGCGTTATCTGTCATTGCGGCCGGTCCGCGGCGGACCGTTACCACACGGCGGATAAGGATAAGAAGCAGGCCGGTTGCAAACGATGACGTACAAAGAGCATAAAAGAGCCGGGCAAGCCGTTTTGCCGGACCGTGCAGCATTTTAAGAATCCTGTCGTCCTGTCCTGTTTCTTTATCTGCGGTACGGGAAAGCAGAGATGCGCCGGTTATCAGATACGGGGCGGCAAGGTCTGCAAACGAATCATAGATTCCATCGGTATCAAATACCATCGTCTGCAGGGTCTGCTGGCCGCGGATAAAAGAAGTTATTATCTCAATCAGGGAAAACGTATCACGGCCGGCCGGTTTATCAGCGGGTTCGGCAGAGTAGATGTTCTGCACGGCAGTTATCAGTTCGCCGGCTGAGAGGTCAGCGGATGAGCCCGGCAGATACTCTTTGAGTTCGGGCGCGAGAGTCCGGAGTAGTGTTGCACTGTCGGGCAGGAGCTCAGCGTCCTGTGCGAGACGGCGGATGATGGTAGCAGTCGTTGTATCCAGATGTGCCGAATCAGCCGGAGATATCGTATTTAGCGCAAACACCCCTGCTGCCGAAAGCGCTTCGGCACCGGCACGAAGTTCGCCGGCAGCCCCCTCAACATCACCCGCAGCAAGCTGGAACTCTGCGGCGTCAAGACGTGCGGCGGCAAACGCAAGAAGATCAGTAAACGAGGAAT
>CAZAWD010000173.1:0-2875 GCA_964488725.1 uncultured Methanomicrobiales archaeon
CTGATCCTTTCATTAAAAAATATGACAATAGAAATACGGTTGAGCTTATCTGGTTTCCTACAGGCGGTGGTAAAACAGAAGCCTATCTGGGATTGACAGCTTTTGCACTTTTCATGCGCCGCATGAAAAATAAAGAAGATACCGGCACACATGTTCTGATGCGTTATACCCTGCGTCTTCTTACCGCACAGCAGTTTCAACGTGCCGCAGGCCTGATATGTGCGATGGAAGCATTACGGCGTGACAATGAAGACCTGCTGGGGCCGCATGAATATTCGATCGGCATCTGGCTGGGCGGGGATACAACGCCGAACACCCGGCAGGATGCAATACAGCAGTATAGAAAGCTCATCCAGGGATGGACAGATGCGGAATATAATTTTGTTCTTCTCCGCTGTCCATGGTGCGGTGCGCAAATAGGTTCTTTTGGTATCAGACAGAATACCGGGCGGGGAAGAGGCGGCCGCGGCCGGAATCAGCAAAACACACAGCTGCTCGGGCTCGATCAGAGAAACAATACAATTGCACTGCACTGCGCCGATCCTGACTGCAGTTTCAGCAAAAAACTCCCTGTATATGTTATTGATGAAGATATTTATGAAAAACCTCCATCTCTCGTTATCGGTACTGTCGATAAATTTGCCATGCTTGCATGGAGGCCGGAGGCCTCTGCGTTATTCGGTATCGGGCCTGACGGTAAACGGATGACATCACCGCCCGGACTCATCATCCAGGATGAATTGCATCTTATAACAGGTCCTCTCGGTTCCATGGCCGGACTCTATGAAACAGTAATAGAAGAACTCTGTATTGACCGCCGTAACCCCGCGCGGCCGGTCCGGCCGAAGATTATCAGTTCTACAGCAACCACCCGCAGATACAAAGAGCAGATAAAAGGACTTTATGCACGAAAGGATGCCGCGCTTTTCCCGCCGCCCGGACTTGATGCCGGTGATTCATTTTTCGGTACGTATGCCAGAAAATCAGACGGCACGTTACAGCGTGGAAGGTTATATACAGGCATAAATGCTCCGGGACTCGGATCGGTGCTTACTACTAATGTCAGAGTATATTCATCGCTGCTTCAGGCCTGTGAACAGTTTGATGATGCCGGTAAAGATCCATGGATGACACTGCTTGCATTCTTTAACAGTCTGAGGGAGCTAGGAACATCATTGACTCTTTTTCAAGCAGACGTACCGGAAAGGATTAATCAAATTGCAAAAAAATTCAGTGCACCAACGCGTCGGTTTTTAAACAATGTTAAGGAGCTGACCGGCCGCATTTCAAGCAGCGAAATTCCCGGGGCGCTTCAGGAACTTGAGAAGGTGCCGGGGAAAGATCCGTACCCTGTCGACGTATGCCTTGCGTCAAATATAATAGAGGTAGGTATTGATGTTGACAGACTTTCTCTTATTTGTGTTGCCGGGCAGCCGAAAACGACCGCACAGTACATACAGGTTACGGGCCGCATTGGCAGAAAATGGCGGGAAAGGCCGGGTCTTGTTGTTACAATTTACAGTCCGGGAAAGCCCAGAGACCGGTCGCATTTTGAAAAGTTCCGGAGTTATCACGAACGGCTGTATGCACAGGTGGAGCCTTCCAGTGTCACCCCGTTTACATCACCCGCCTTGAAACGTGCATTACATGCTGTCATGGTAGCTTATGTCCGGCAGGCGGGCGGTATTCAGGAAAAAGAGAAGCCGGGTCCTTATCCCGCCGCATTGATAGAAAAAATTATTGAACTGATGAAGTTCAGAATTAGCATTGTGGACCCGCAGGAAAACATTAATCTTATTAACGCGATTAATGAAAGAATTGCCGAGTGGCAGGCCTGGAATTCAACTGAATGGAGCTCCGGCCCTGCAGCGGAAATGCCGTCTTTACTGAGATACGCCGGCATGTATTATCCCGACATGTGGGAACGTGTGTCATGGCCTACACCCACGTCTATGCGTTCCGTTGACGCAGAATGTATGCCCGAGATAACCCAGTTGTATCTGGTAGACAATATAAATGAAATTAGGGAAACTCTGACAGATGAAACTTAATCCAATACGTCGCGGCCAGCTTATAACACCTTTCGGACCGGGAGCACTGCATGTTTTGAGAAACGGCATTTCCGTTATCACAGCGGGGCTTGACCATTGGTTTGAAACCAATGACGGAACGAAAATACAGGATGTCGATACTGCTGAATTCAGAATTGACGAGTGGCGTCTGAGTCGTGAACTGAATGTTAATCATTTTATGGCACCGCCCGAGTTCAGAATTCCGTCCAAATCAGGGGATTCAAAAAATACGCTGCTGAAAATACCGGTTTTGAGATTTCCCGCATGGTATGTATGTCCTAAATGCGGGCTTATGAAAAAAGATGTATTGCATTGCGCCGGTTATGTGAATTGCACGGATTGCAAACGAAGAATGATACAGGTGCGTTTTATCGCCATGTGCGATCAGGGACATGTGCAGGATTTCCCGTGGCTTGAATGGGTCCATAGGTCTGCTGAACCGGCATGTATCGGGCCGCTCAGATATACAGCAACCGGCGGCGGTTCTTTGAGCACAATCAAAATAAGCTGTCGTGCCTGCGGCGAAAAAAGAACACTGGAAAATGTTACCGCTGCGGATCCGACAGGACAGTCAACCTATTTGAGTTCAAATCTTCTTCGTGAGACGGGAAACGTTTATCTTTGTAAAGGATTCACACCCTGGATGGGTACGGAAAACGGAGGCGACTGCAACCGGCCTCTCAGGGCGGCTCTGCGCAGTGCTACGAATGTTTACTATTCGGATATTAAAAGCGCGATTTATTTACCCTTTGTGTTGTTCTCTGAAAAAAACAATGCCACTGATATTTTGAAGACACCGCAGA
>CAZAWD010000174.1:0-2872 GCA_964488725.1 uncultured Methanomicrobiales archaeon
CGACCGTAGGCATCAGAGTAGGAAACAACCTTATCATTAATATACACCGCCGCTCCCGCAACCGGAGTATGTTCCGTATTATACACCAGAACCAGCGGCGTCGTCTGCGCCCGGTATAACGTAACCGGCAGCGTTGTGCGGTCGTTATCAATATACACCGACTGCGAAAACTGCACATACGACGGCGACGACACCGCAATCGTATTATACGCGCCGCGGTTCATCGCCGCATGCACCAGACCGTTTGCATTCGTCGTTCCTGCCGTCCGGCCGTCAACGGTAACCGTCGCACCGGAAACCGTATTTCCGGCGGAATCGGTTACCACAATTGCAACCGGCGACTCCTGCATCAGATACATCGATTCTATCTTGGGCATTTCATTTATATAAACCGACGCCGTCTGTGTGAGATACCCCGCTTTCGTCACCGTCGCGGTATATGTTTTCTGATAATCCACCGTAAACGTCGCGACTCCGTTCGAAGACGTATAAAGAGTTGTTGTCGACGCGCCGGAAAGCGTCACCGCCGCACCGGCAACCGCCGAATAATTACCGCTGACATCATACACCCCGATAGTAAGACTGGTAGACGCCGCCGTCGCCGTCCCGCACATCACCATGAGGAGAAGTAATCCAATGAGAACGCGTTTAATCATTGTATCTATATTCTCGTACAACAACTTTATTGCATCGGTCGCCGTCCGCCGACCCGGGCAAGGAGCATCCCTTCAACCAGAATCGGCTGCTTGCGCCGGGCCGCCTCAATCGCCTGAGTAAGCCGCCACTCTTTTTCAGCGTAAATCGTCATGAGCGATTCACCTTTGGCAATATGCTCGCCGGGTTTTTTATTCAGATGCAGACCTGCACCATGCTCAACGGGCGAACCCGCAATCCGTGCGATATCAATCAGCGCACGGTTGTTCACTGAAATTACATAGCCATCAGACGGTGCCGGCACCTCAAACGTAAACGACCCAAACGTGAGATCATCGGATTTTATCTTCGGGTCGCCCCCTTGAATCTCAATAATCTCCTGCATCTTTTTGTAGGCTTTTCCGTTTTCAATCAGCTTCAGCGCCGCATCCGCTCCCGCCCGGTACTCGGCTTTGCCCGTCATCTCAAGAGCAATGCCGGCCAGAGCACAGCTTTTCTGCACTAAAGAGTTGGCACCGTTTCCGCCTTCCAGTATACGAAGCGCTTCTGCCACCTCCAGATTTACGCCGATGTTTCGTCCAATCGGCGACCCGCCGTAGGTAATCGCACACTCAACGCGTATTCCCAGACGGTTGCCCAGATCAATAAGCTGCGACGCAAGAACTTTACCTTCCGCTTCATCGGCAATCTTTGTGCCGGCACCAACCGGTATGTCAATGACACAGGTGTCAGAGCCGACGGCCATCTTCTTTGCCATAATACTTGCAAGCATCTGACCGCGGGCATCAATTTTCAGCGGATACTCGTAGGTGATGATGATGTCGTCGGCCGGCGCAATGTTCGTAGCCCCGCCCCAGACAATAACACCGCCGGCTTTTTCTGTCATCTTCTGAATCTCGGACGCGCTAAACGCAACCGGTGCTAAAGCCTCCATTAAATCAGCTGTGCCCCCCGCGCCGGTAATCGCCCGTGAACTGGTTTTTGGAATCAGCAGACCGGCAGCTGCAATTATCGGCACCACCAGAAGCGTGATTTTATTGCCCGGAACACCGCCGATAGAATGTTTGTCGACAACCGGTTTTTTGGAAAATGAAATCGTCTCGCCGGACGCTACCATCTCACGCGT
Source organism: uncultured Methanomicrobiales archaeon (assembly GCA_964488725.1). GTDB lineage: Archaea > Halobacteriota > Methanomicrobia > Methanomicrobiales > Methanocorpusculaceae > Methanocorpusculum. The sequence goes on from CAZAWD010000174.1 coordinate 1,781, forward strand.
CAGGGATTCAATCTCGTCCATGTCCATACCGTTGATATAGGCGGCCGTGATGTAGGAGGTGATCTCCGACGGCGACAGCGTGTTGCTCGTCATATCAGATATAATAGACGCGGTTTCTGCACGGCTGAGTTTTCCGCCGTCCATTTTTTTGCGGATAAACTCAATCGACGCCGGACGTTCGGCCGCCCGGACCTCGATTTTATCGCCCGATGAAATATTTAGTCCTTTGTTCACGCCGGCCGTCAGGGCAGCCGTTCCGTTTTCGGCAACCGTCATGGAAAGCGTCACCGGGGAAATGACCGTGTGACTGGTTACAGGATTGGTAAGCGAAACCCGGTCGCCTTCCCGGACCCCGATGATTTTTGCATCTTCAGCGTTGAGCAGGCAGAAGGGAGTTGCAATGTCGACAACCGTGGCGGACAATATCATGATACGGATATATTAGGTTCTGTGCGTATATGTGTTTCTCTATTTAGAACATACTGCCAATCAGGTCAAACAGGCCCAGCATCTGCAACGCAATGGCTATCATCAGCACAAAAAAGAGCCGGCGAAGCCACGTGTCCGAGACACGGCCGCCTATCTTTACGGTAACAAATGCCGCCGGCACCGCGGTTACCGCCAGAATTATCCAGACCAGCCAGTCGATATACCCGTTCATGAGATACGAGGCAATCCCGCCGACGGTAATAAACACAATAGCCGCTGACGAGGTGGCGGTTGCTTTTTTCATGGAAAACTTTCCCAGAAATGCCATCAGCGGGACAAGGATGGTGCCGCCGCCGACGCCGAGAAGCCCTGAAAAAAATCCGGCCGCAGCCCCGATGCCGCCGGCAAGCGGTGCCGGCATAGATGTTTTTGTTCCTGCCGGCAGCATGGTTACCAGCCGGATTGCGCCGATGATGAGCATCACGCCGAATAAAATTGTCAGCACCCGGACCGGCAGAACCATGGCAACCCGTGCGCCGATAAATCCGGTAACAATTCCGCAGACGCCCATAATCACGGCGTCACGCCATATGACGTTTCCTTTTTTTGTGTGGGCGAGGGCACCGGTCAGGACGGTCGGGAATGCGGCGGCCAGACTGGTTC
>CAZAWD010000175.1:0-2860 GCA_964488725.1 uncultured Methanomicrobiales archaeon
ATTTTGGGATCGCAGGAAACAATATATGCAAGGCAGTTCCCTATTTTCTGTTTGCATTCGTGGTTTTGGAGTAACATAAAGGACAGGATGAAATGATGTACAAACGTTCTACGTATATTTGATATCTAGTGTATTCTGATTCTAATATGTCATAATATATATGAGTTGTATTATATCTACATTTGTGTTTTCATATCACGTCGGACCAAAAGAACTTCCCCCGGCGGATAAGAGGACAGAACGGCGGTGGCACAGGGCGTCATAGGCGAAAACACGCTTTCGCAACAACCGATGCATCGTATAAGCAAAAGCGGAAAAGACGAGCGTGCGGCATGAGGCTTGAGCCCCTCCTTTGGCCGTATCATATGATAACCGGCCAGCCAAGGATGGACAGCTCCTCTCCTTTTCATCCGTTCATACTATATCCTCAAACGACATATACATATGCAGAATGGAGGAAACTAAAACATTCGTGGAGTTCGCGATTTCTGAAGATGTACTTCAGGCAATCAGCGACATGGGATTTGAGGAGCCGACACCTATTCAGGTCATGGCCATTCCGCAGATTCTTGAGGGGAACGATGTTACCGGGCAGGCACAGACGGGAACGGGAAAAACAGCTGCATTTGGGATTCCGATCATCGAAAAACTCGATCCGGAAAACAAAAATGTACAGGCACTTGTCCTGTCACCAACGCGGGAACTTACCATTCAGACGGCAGAAGAATTCTCCCGCCTGATGAAATACAAAAAGGGATTATCCGTTGTTCCAATTTACGGCGGCCAGCCGATCGAACGTCAGCTGCGCGCTCTCCGGGGTTCAGTGCAGGTCGTTATCGGCACACCCGGCCGGGTAATTGACCATATCAATCGCGGGACACTTAAACTTGACAACGTCAAAATGTTTGTTCTTGACGAAGCTGACCAGATGCTTGACATGGGATTCCGTGAGGACATTGAAGCAATCTTCAATGAAACCTCCACCGACCGCCAGACAATTCTCTTCTCGGCCACCATGCCGGGTCCGATTCTGGATATCTCCAAACGGTTCCAGAAAGACCCGGTCTTTGTCAAAATCACCCGTCGGGAACTGACCGTTCCGCAGATTGAACAGACGTACATCGAAGTGCGTGAACGCGACAAACTTGAAGCGCTCTGCCGCATGCTTGACATGAACAATCCGGAGCTTGCTATTGTATTCTGTAATACAAAACGCACTGTCGACGACCTTATGAGCAGAATGCAGGCGCGCGGATACTTTGTAGAAGCGCTTCACGGCGACATGAAACAGATGCAGCGCGACCGGGTTATGTCCCGTTTCAGAGCAGGATCAATTGATGTTCTGATCGCAACCGATGTTGCGGCCCGCGGTATTGATGTTGACGATGTTGATATTGTCTTCAACTATGATGTGCCGCAGGATGTTGAATATTACGTTCACCGTATCGGCCGGACCGGCCGTGCGGGCCGTGCCGGTAAATCCGTGACCTTTGTTGCGCCGCGTGAAATTTACAAACTGCGTGATATTCAGCGGTATGCAAAAATAAAGATTGCAAAAACGCCGATTCCGTCTCTGGACGATGTTGCCGAAATGAAGCAGCAGTTGTTCCTTGACAAGGTCCGTGATGTCATGCAGAGCGGCGATCTTGACCGGTATCTGCCGCTTGTCGAGCAGCTGCTTGAATCGGAACCTGATTCCGAGCAGGAAGTTACGAGCATTGAAGTGGCAGCAGCCCTTCTGAAAATGCACCTTGAGAGCGGGAAGAGTGCGGCAAATGAGAATATTGCCGAACTTTCACCCAGTGCGCCGGTCGAGACCGAGATGGAAGCAGGGACCTATGAGAACTGCGGAGCCGAGCCGGGTATGGTTCGCTTTAAGATTTCTCTTGGTAAGAATCAGCAGATCCGGCCCAAGGATATCGTCGGTGCATTTGCCGGCGAGTGCGATATTCCGGGTTCATCTATCGGGCGTATCGATCTCTACAGCAACTATTCGTTCGTTGAGGTGCCGCTTGAGCATGCTGATACTGTTGCCGAGGTTATGGCGTCTAAGACGATTCGCGGTCATGAACTGCAGATTGCCGTTGCAACGCCGCGTAATACCGGTGATGGCGAGAGCCGCCGGGAGCGTGGAGAGCGCGGAGGATACCGCGGCGGCGACCGTGGAGATCGTGGCGACCGCCGGTCGTATTCCAATAACCGCGGGGGATATGGAAACCGCGGAGGAAATAATTTCCGCAGTGGAAATGACCGCCGGGGAGGCGACCGGAGAGGATTTGACCGCAGAGGGTCAGATGCTCCGTCGCATTCCTTCTACGACTGAACATACATTCAGTCGTCTTTTTTTTGTCGTGTAATTTAATAGGGTAGTAGAGCATATAATTAGATATTTGTCTCTTGTGCTAAGAGCCATGGTGATTTACTATGATACAGCAACCCCACCCGTTACGCATATTTAAAATGAATAGAGTTTTGTTTTATATTTGTTTGCTGCTGGCAGTCTCATTTTTGTGCGGCTCAGTTTCAGCAGATAATTTTACCTATGTCAATGTCCGCCCACCAGATGGTGATTTAGATGTGCCGGTTGACACCTCTTTAAAGCACGCCCTTGAAAATGCAAGTGTTGATGTGGTTGTGATAACGACTTCACTTACAATGGATTCTGATATCAAAATTAACGGGAGTAAGATTTTGATTAGTTACTATCCTGATGGACTTGAAATTAATGCAAATGGTTATAAAATTGAGATCCCTGCTGATGGGTCGTTGACTATTGGCACTGGAATGAATGCCATTAATATTACTAAGTTGGGGAGTAGGGGGCTCTATGTGAATGGCGGGCGCCTTGAAATACTTACAA
>CAZAWD010000176.1:0-2848 GCA_964488725.1 uncultured Methanomicrobiales archaeon
TGTACTGATACACAGAATTGTATCAGGATATTTTTCATGAACCAGCCGGAGGGTTTCAAAGGTCTCTTCGTTTGCGAGCGGATCGCCCGGACCTGCAATGCCCACAACTTTGATATGTTTCATTCGCGAAACAACTTCATCCACACGCTCAAGCGCATCCCGCGGCTTGAGCACCTCACTTGCAACACCGGGTCGTGATTCATTCACGCAGTCAAAATCCCGGACGCAGTAGTTACACTGAATGTTGCATTTTGGTGCAACTGCGACGTGACAGCGGCCAAAAAGATGGCGGGCGTCCTGACTGTAGCATGGATGTTCATTAATCCGCCGCAGGGTGTCGGGGTCATAGGGAAGTGATGCAGAATTTTTTTGAATATCTTTATCCATACTATCTCTATTGTTTCTTGTCCTATTTAATTAAGAGTTTTTCGTCACTCAAATATGGGCAAATTCAGGTAGAATAATAACCCATGAATCTATCATACGCCCCTCCTTATTGTTCCGTTGTTTGGCCGCGGTGAATATCCCCTACGGAAAGAATTAATGGTTCTGAAATAGAAATATACAATCAGATTTAGCCATGCAAACAGAATACTGTGAGTTATGCGGAGCGCCCATCGCCAAGAAGGCGAAACTGGTTCAGATTGAGGGTGCAAAACCTATGAAGGTTTGTGATAGATGTGCAAAACTGGGTACAGAAATTCAGGCTCCACGTTCAAAGGCTGTCAGCTTTGGCTATACTGCAGCTCCTGCCGCGCCCCGTTCGTCCCCGTCAGTTACGGTTACGCGTAAGCGCGATATGTTTGATTATATTGAAGGCGACGTTGTCGAAGATTACGCCAAACGTATCGCAGCAGCCCGCCAGGCGAAAGGTTTCTCCCAGAAGGATCTTGCTTTTGTCTTAAAAATGCAGGAAGGCGACATCAAAAAGCTTGAACGCGGTGATCGGGCACCGACAGAGGCCGAGCGTGTCAAGCTTGAAAAGGAACTTGATATCGTATTGCTGGATGCCGGAGCCGACGGCGACAAAAATCAGACCGGCGGTGTTGCGGCTACAACCCTTGGCGATGTCTTGCAGGTGAAGAGGAAATAATGTCATCCCCTCTCCTCCTTATCAACTTTAAATCATATCGCGAAGGTGCCGGAAATCATGCCGGTATTATTGGTGAAGCGGCTGAGATGGTTATGGCAGAAACCGGAATTACCATTGGCGTTGCGCCGCAGTTCGTTGAACTTCATCCGTTCTGTAAACATTATGAGATTCCGGTTTATGCGCAGCATATTGATGCCGTTGAAGGGGCGTTTACCGGCCGCATTCCTGCTTTTACCGTTCGCGCTGCCGGATGCACCGGTTCTCTTATCAATCACTCCGAACGTCGCCTGACGATTGCTGATATTGAAGCGTGTGTTGCATCGGCAAAATTCAATAATCTGGAATCGGTGGTGTGTACAAATAATTCCGGAGTATCTGCTGCGGCTGCTGCTTTTGCACCCACCTATGTCGCCATCGAACCTCCGGAGCTTATCGGCACCGGTGTTTCTGTAGCCAAAGCGAATCCCGAAATTATTACGAACTCTGTTGAGGCGGTCAAGAACATTAATCCGGCGGTAAAGGTGCTCTGTGGTGCAGGGATACAGACCGGCGAGTGTGTCAGAACTGCTGTTGATCTGGGCGCGGATGGCGTGCTGATTGCTTCCGGCGTTGTCAAAGCAAAAGATCCCGAAGCTGTTTTACGCGATCTGGTGTCAAAGCTCTGAGTCGTTATGAAATACGGTCTGGTGGTAGAAGGCGGAGGCATGAAATGCGCATACAGTGCAGGTATCCTTGACCGGTTTCTGGATGATGGAATTTCATTTGATGAATGCGTCGGGGTTTCTGCCGGTGCGGGTAATATTGCCTCGTACCTCGCGGGCCAGCGCGGCCGTAATATCCGTTTCTATACCTCTCATATCACTGAGCCGGAGTATGCAGGTGTCGTTAATTTTTTAAAAAAGGGATCATTTTTTGATCTTCAATACGTATACGGAACCCTTTCGGTATCTACCGGCCCCGACCCGTTTTACTATTATTATGCACGGGAGAACCCGGCGGAATTTTATCTGGGGGCGACGGATGCCCAAAGCGGTCAGATGCGGTATTTCAGCAAATATGATATGCAACCAAACGACTACCGCCCGATTATGGCAAGCTGTGCGATACCTGCCCTCTGCCGGCCGATAGAAATAGACGGCCGCTTCTATTTTGATGGTGGTGTGGCGGATTCAATTCCGCTGAAAAAGGCGTTTGAAGACGGATGTGATAAAGTGGTTGTGCTTCTTGCCAACCCCCGCTCTTTTATCCGTCCGCCGCAGGATCATAAAGCAGGGTATCATCTGCTGCTTCGCAGGTATCCGAACATTGCCCGGTTGATTGATACCCGCCATCTGACCTATCGGGAAACGCTTTCTTATGTTTATCGGATGGAGGCAGCAGGTTCGGTTTTTGTGTTTGCCCCGCCAGAAAATTCCGGTGTTACCACCAGTTCATCTGATCCGGCAAAGATGCAGGCGCTCTATGAGCGGGGGATTGCGGATTATGATACCAAACGCCAAAAGCTGTATGAATTTTTAAGGAGAGGTGAGTGTGAATGAAAAAAGAGGATTCAAAAAAATCAAAGAAAGAAAAGAAACAGATGAAAAAAGAAAAAGAAGAGAGAGAAGCCGCTCAGATACTCATGAACTGCCGAAACTCCATGGGGCAGATATTCTCCGAACAGGAACTGGTAACCCGTGCCCTTGAAGAAGATGCCTTCTTTACCGGGTTTGCCGCATCGCCTGAATACCGGCAGGCACTGCAAGCCTACCGTGC
>CAZAWD010000177.1:0-2840 GCA_964488725.1 uncultured Methanomicrobiales archaeon
CATATTGAAAAACGCCAGCATTGCATTAATCTGGAACCCTATCCATCCCAGATAGAACAAAAATCCGGCGAACGTAAACGGATTAAAAAACAGCGCACCCTCAACAGACTGAAGCCCGCCAAGAACAATACCTGCAATCATCACCGCTACAAACGGAACCATCAGAATCAGATTCATCAGCGGACCTGAAACCGAAATAATCCCCCGTTCTTTATTTGTCATCTGGCGTCCTGCCGTATTAATCATCGTAGCGCCGGGTGCCGCAAACACAATACCCGTCACCACCGCAACCGCGACTGCGATAATCAGCATCTGCGTATTCTTCCTGAACTCTGCCCAGTATCCAAACCGCATCGCAGAAAATTTATGGGCAAGCTCATGCAGAACAAACGACAGTCCCACCGTAATCAACGCCACCACAAACGTAAGCAGCATCTTTTCCGGTGAAAACCCGGCAAAGCCGTGTACGAACAGCGACAGCAGCCCGCTCATACCAAGCGTAAATGCAACCGCCAGTGCAAACCATGCAATCAGCAAATCTTTTCTTTCAAAGGCCGAAATTTTTGAAAACAAACTCATTTTATCTCACTCTCCGCAACCGACACGCACACAATCCTCAACTTTTCCAAGCCGCGGAACCGCCCCGCACATACCCGGAAGATACGTAAACGCTTTCCCTGAATTCGTCATAACACATCCGGTCTTTTCAATCAGCGGAGATACAATCATGCAGGTATCGGTTACCACCTTAGCACCGCTTCTTGTAATCCTCTGCAGCACATCTTCGTTTCCGCGACGGAGTTCTGCGGCGCAGAACACATAAAACGGCATCTTCACCTTCTTTCCGTCCAGCAGATTGGCAACATGCAAAAGCTCCTCTGAAGACAGATGGGGACATCCTATAGCAACCGCGTCCGGCTCAACATCGCCGAACAGCTCGGCTATTTCCGACGGCTCAATGGTTATCACCTCACGCTCATCCTCGGCAAAATGCTTTTTAAAGAACGGGAACCGGGCTTCCGGCGTAATATCATTCACATGAAACAGCGCAGTGGCCCCGCTCGCCGCCATCGCCGCCCCCATGCTCTTCAACATATCACGTGCCGGCCGTATCCCGTTAAACAGCGGAATTTTATCGCCGGCAATCGCCCCGGCAATCACTCCGAGCGCCCCATACTCAGCCTGTGTCCAGTTCTTTGCCACCTCCGGCCCCCCGTCTATCTGAAACTCAATTTCCGGCAGGCGGTTCTTTACCATATGCAGCCCGTACTCCGGCGTCTTTCCCGTAAGCGCCGATGCCAGAGCCGACGGCCCGCCCTCACGGTTCGTCCGTGCTCCCAGAACCGAGTTTGCATAACACACCGCTGATGACTCCGACCATGCCAGATGATCGCCCCGCTCAACAATATTAAAATAATACGGCGTGCAGGTACACGTCGGCCGGATACCCAGACGGGTATACGCCGCATTCACCGCCAGCTGCTTATCTGCAAACTCCGGTGAAATACCCAGCACCTCCCAGTCATCGCGCGGCATGCCAATAGGATTTAAAAACGCCGGCACCACCGCTTTACCCTCAAGCGAGTTCAGCCACGCAAGCCCGGCCTCGCCTATCGTCTTAAACGACGCGCCGGAAACCTGCACATTCTTTACCTCGATGAAGCGTTCGGCATCGTAAATCTTAGCGAGTGCTAAGAGAATCTCCATCATCTTCTGTTTCGTTTCGCCATACTCCCCGTCAAGCAGGGCTTTGTCATATGTATCCAGTTCCATTGTTTTCACTCCTTACGTATTCATTTTCCAGTCCGCGCGTATATACTCATCCTCATGACCAAGCGGAATCGTTGCATCAACACCGGCCTTTACATTCAGTCCGTCGCCAATCCGGCAGGGATCAAGTGACGACCCGCGGACCCCGGATATAACCATCACATCCGTATCCGCCCGCACCCGGGTGGCAATCGCAAACTCAACCTCTTCGGGATTGTAAATATCAATATCCTCATCCACCACCACCACATGCTTAAGCGATGTATGCGCCGCAAACGCCGCCATAATCACATTTTTCCCGTCGCCTTCGGTCATCTTTTTAATTTGTATCACGCAGTGGAAATATCCGGCACCCCCGCGGGTCAGATAGACGTCGCGGACATTTGTCACTCCGGCGACCGCGGCGTAAATCTTTGGTTCATAAGGAGCTCCCATCAGCATCTTATGCTCAGCTCCTGCCGGCACCAGCCCGTGATAGATGAAATCATCTTTCAGGCACATACCTGTAAGTTCAATCGTCGGCTGCATGCGGACCGGATCATACGTTCCGCTGATATCGACAAACGGCCCTTCCTCGTGCAGCGTGCAGCTCATGTATCCGTAAAGAATAATTTCTGCATCAGGGACCATGACACCGTTCGGGCAGCGGTGAAGCGGCAGCGGCCGGCCGAGAATTTCTGCGGCATATGCCATCTCTTTTCCTTCCGGCACCCGGGTGCATGCGGCAAACGTCACCGCCGGATGCGTTCCGATGCCAATTGCTACCGGGAGTTTCTCACCTGCGGCATCTGCTGCGTGCAAAAGCTTATAGGTATGCCGCCCCTCCACAATGCGTGCTGCAAGATGCGTATTGTCCAAGACCAGCATGCGGTGAATTGAAGCATTGGAAACCCCGCCGTAAGCTGAAAAGACAATCCCGGTGGTCAGATATTTTCCCGCATCTTTTGGGAAATGTTTCATCACCGGCAGTTTTGACAGGTTGGCCGGCTCAAACGAAAGAGGTTTTCCTTCGGGCGTATCGCCGTTAAAGGTGCAGCGGGAAAGCTGTTTTACCAGATTCTCCGGCGCAC
>CAZAWD010000178.1:0-2817 GCA_964488725.1 uncultured Methanomicrobiales archaeon
AACAGAAGTGCATGAGCAGTCTCCAGCGGTGTTTTATGCGGCATCATAAGATGGAACTCAACAAACTTGTCCGGCCCGGCTTTACGTGTTTTCAGACTGTGAAAATTCGTATACTCATTCGCATAGCGGCAGATAATCTGTTCGATTTTTTCAACTTCATGTTCATCCAGACTGCCATCCATCAGATCAGCAAACGAGCGGCGGATAAGATGATACGCTTCTCTGAGAATCATCAGCGCAACGAGAATAGCAATCACCGAATCAAGGAACGTCAGATGCGTTATCTGAATAAGAACCAGACCGACAAACACGCCGGCCGAGGTCATAACATCTGTTCTAAGGTGCCATGCATCGCTTTCGAGGGCAATAGAATCAGTTCTCTTTGCAACCTTCATGAGCCGCCGGGATACAAAAAAGTTCATCGCAGCAGATATTCCCATAACAATCATACCGGCAAACAGCAGATCCGTTGACACCGGTTCTCCGCCGCGGATGAGTTTACTTACCGCCTCCCATATGATAATGCCTGCTGCCAGAACAATTAACAACGCTTCAATAAGTCCGGATGCATCTTCGTATTTGCCATGACCAAACGCATGGTCTGCATCCGGCGGCTGGGAAGATTTACGCACGGAAAAATAAGCTATACAGGAAGCGAGAAGGTCCATTCCCGAGTGAACACCTTCCGAGATAATACTCACCGAACCGATAGATAAACCGGTAAGGAGTTTCGAGATGGTCAGGAAGAGATTGGAAAGGATAGAAAGGCGGGCAACATTTTGTTTGGCCCTATGGTCTGCATTACTTGTCACGATTATATCTGTTAGATTAGGGTTTGACCCTAATAGGTGTTGCGTATAGTTTGCCCAATTAGATAGATATATATCCTGAGCCTTCCAAGTGTTGCGAACAGAATAGATATATCATGGAAAGCGAATCCGAACTAATCATGGCCGTTGTCATCGTCCTCGTCTGCGCCATCGTAGTGTTGCTGCTCGGACGAAAAATACGGATGCCGTTTATTATCGGATATTTCATCACGGGCATAATTGTCGGACCGTCGTGTCTTGGCCTTATCGCCGAAGAGCAGGTATCACTGCTGGCCGAACTGGGCGTCATTCTTTTGATGTTTACCATCGGTCTTGAGATTTCGCTGAAAAATCTGCTCGCCATGAAAAAAATTGTCCTGATAGGCGGAACACTGCAGCTGGTGCTGACAACCGCTGCTGTCTGGGCGCTGATGATGGCAGTCGGGTTCTCGTCCGGTGTTGCCCTGTTCATTGGGTTTCTGGTGGCCCATTCATCGACCGCTATTATCATGAACCTCTATCAGAAGAGCAACGAAGTTGATTCCCAGCACGGAAAAATTGCGTTGGGTCTGCTTATTTTTCAGGACCTGAACGTTGTGCCGATGATGATGGCGGTGCCGCTGATTGCCGGGACCGCCGGAGCTGATTTTGGAAGTTCACTGATTAATTTCTTTATCGGCATTGGGATTCTGGTAATTATTCTCGCGGCGGCAATTTATCTGGTTCCGCGGTTCCTGAAACGTGTCGCACTTACCCGCAGTGGTGAACTGTTTATTATAGCTATTGTTGTTATCTGTTTTGGGATTGCATGGCTGATGTCGCTGAATGGTGTTTCTCTGGCGCTAGGTGCATTTCTTGCCGGCGTTGCCATATCCGGTTCGGATTACAGCCATGAAGTTATCGGACAGATTATGCCGCTGCGTGATCTTTTAACCAGCTTCTTCTTTGTCTCTATTGGCATGATGCTGAATCTTGAATATCTCTGGCAGCATCTTGCGCTGATTCTTGGTCTGGCCGTTGCGCTGATGATCGGAAAAACGTTCATTAATTTTATTTCAATAAAAGGAATAGGGGTTGCAACAGGGGTAGCTATTATTTCGGCAATCGGTCTGTCACAGATAGGAGAGTTTTCATTCATTCTCGGTTCAACCGGTCTGAGTGCCGGAATTCTAAGCGAAAATATCTATCAGATTTTCCTTGCTATCTCGATTGTAACGATGGCGGTTACGCCGTTTGTTGTAGCAGCGGCACCCAAACTGATACAGAAATTTTTCAGTGCAAAGCTTCCGGCCGAACCGCCGGTTTCCCCGCAAGAGACGGGTCATGAAATTATTGTGGGATACGGGCTTGCCGGCCAGTATGTTGCCCGTGCCCTTAAAAAAATGCATGTTCCCTATATTATCCTTGAACTGAACGCCGAAACAGTGGCACGCGAAAAGAAGCGGGGGGAAAATATCATCTACGGAGATGCCAGCCGTGAAGCGATATTGGAGTATGCAAAGGTTGCATCAGCCGATACCCTCGTAATTACGATTCCGCAGATGGAAGCGGTAAAAGCTATTATTACTACCGCGCGCCGCATGAATCCCCGGCTTGGTATTATAACCCGTTCCCGTTTTATTTCAGAGACCCGCGACCTGTATCAGCTCGGCGCGGATGAAGTAATTGTGGATGAACGCGAAGCGGCGATTCAGATATTTAAACGTATTATGGCAAATAAGCAGATGCCGGTGCAGGATGTTGATCTCTGCGGAAAAGAGATACGAAACGACCTCTACGACCGCTACATTGAACAGCCGGAACACTCAAATCTTCCGGGAAAGGATGGGCATACGATATTTGATTCAATTATGCTGCGGGCAAAGCAGGCAGATGATAAGGTGTCGGCCGGGCGGTCATGTGTTGAGCAGGTGCGGGTAGAGAAGGGGTGTCAGGTGTCCGGCAAACCCTTAAACGAGATTCATCTGCGGGCGGGTTACGGGGTGTCGGTCTTAGCAGTAAAACGAAA
>CAZAWD010000179.1:0-2737 GCA_964488725.1 uncultured Methanomicrobiales archaeon
GGGCTGACGGGTGTTTCCGCATACGGTATCTTTATTGACACGATTCCCTACCGGTTCTATAACATTATGGCGCTCTTCTTTGTGTTCGCAACAGCATTTCTGCTGCGCGATTACGGACCGATGCTTAAAGCAGAGATTCGTGCGCGAACGACCGGCGCTACTATCAATCCGGGTTCGGAGGTCATGGAGACCGAAAAGACCGTCGATGAGGAGAGAGAAGAGCTTGATGATGATCACTGTGTTTTAAAGGCTTCAAAGAAGACGGTGAAACCAAATATCTGGAATGCGGTTGTGCCGATTCTGGTGCTGATCGTTTCAGCGGTTGTTCTTTTCTATACGAACGGGGCGGCCTGTATTGCAGCCGGCAACGGTCTGATTTCAGCTGAAGCGTTTTCCGCGTTACCGTTCCTTGATTCTGTCAGAGAAGCATACAGTTCATCTGATGCGTCCATTGTTCTGTTCCAGGCGGCACTGCTTGCCTGTATTGTCGCTATCATTATGGGATTCGTTGAGAAGATTTTCTCCATAAAAGACGGTATTGAAACATGGGCACATGGTATGAAATCCATGCTGTTTGTCTGTATTGTGCTGATTCTTGCATGGTCTATCGGCTCGGTTATCGGTGATCTCGGCACCGCCCACTTCCTTGTGGGAGCTCTTTCAGAGGCGTTGCCGTCATGGATTGTACCGGCCTTGATTTTCCTTGCAGCTGCTCTTATATCCTTTGCAACCGGAACGGCTTACGGAACGATGGCAATTCTTCTGCCGCTGTGTATTCCTCTCGCGGCTGCTATTGCAGGGTTTGTTTCAGGAACTCCGGACGCGACAATCTATAGCTATGTGGTTGTCTGTTCTTCGGCGGTTCTTACGGGAGCAATCTTTGGAGATCACTGTTCACCTATTTCAGATACGACGATTCTGTCGTCGATGGGTGCCGGATGCAGTCTTATTGATCATGTAACGACGCAGATATGGTATTCCTTAACGATTGCCGCAGTGGTGGTTGTCGGATACCTCCTTGTCGGATTCGGTTTGAATGTGTGGCTTACCCTCCTGATTCTCGCGATCCTGCTGGTTTTGTTCCTTCTCTTTGTGGGAAAGAAAACACCGGCGTGGAACGGCGATGATACCGCAGCCGAGAAGCCGGCTGAAAATATCAAGGCATAAAGGATTTATCCTTTCTGTTTTTCTTTTTTTATTTTCTCTGTTTCTTCCGGGTGGGAAGCAGCAGGATTCATAAGAGGGGACATCCAATCTGTTAAGACTTGTGTATTCTATTGTCAGGAACCCGCACCATCAGAAACTTCTGCTGTTAATCGCAGCGTTTGCTATTTTTATGGACGGGCTTGACAGTTCGATTGTGAATGTTGCCATGCCGGTTATTGCGGCTGAGTATGGGATTGATATCTCTGCCGGGTCGTGGATTGTGATGGCCTATCTGCTTATCATGGCAGGATTTATTCTGGCGTTTGGGCGGATAGCGGATAACGGCAAGATCAGAATGGTGTTTTCGATAGGGTTTGGTATTTTTGCGCTGGGTTCGTTTTTATCGGCGGTGTCGCCGACGCTCGGGTGTATGATAGCTGCCCGCGGGTTGCAGGGACTGGGCGCGTCGATGATTGCAGCAGCGGCCCCGCTGTTGGTAACCCGGTTTCTTCCCGCGACGATGCGGGGGCTGGGGATGGGGGTTATTGCAACAACGGGAGGCGTTGCGCTGACGTTCGGGCCGCCGCTCGGCGGTCTTTTGACGGCGTATCTTTCGTGGCACTGGATATTTTTAATTAATGTGCCGATAGCTGTTGCGGCTATTATTCTTGCGCGTCTGATTATTCCGCGGCCCGCGTCTCTTCCGGTGAAACAGCCGTTTGATATGAGGGGGACGATGCTGATGTTTGCTGCTATTGCGTCGATGATTATGTTTCTTGAACGCGGGCCGGTGCATGGGTGGGCGAGTCCTGAGATTTTGATATTGGCAGGTATTTTTGCCGGGTCTCTTGGATTGTTTATTCTTCATTCGCTGCGAGCGAAGAATCCGCTGCTCAATGTGAGGATTTTCCGGAACTGGAAGTTTAGTGCGGTGGCGTTGTCGTATCTGCTGACCTGTGCGGTGTTTGCCGGCGTGATGTATATGGTTCCGTATTATATGCAGACGGCGCTGTCTCTTGGGACGGCGGTGTCCGGGTTTTTATTGATGATAGCGTCGATTATTACGGCGGTTGCGGGGATTCCGGTTGGTGCGTGGTGCGATAGAGTGGGGTGTCGTGTGCCCTGTATTCTTGCGGCGGTGTTTCGGATTTCGTTTTGTCTGATTCTGTTTCTTATTCTGCCGGAGTGGGGAGCGGCAGCTTTGATTATGGCGCTCGTATGTATGGGTCTGGCGTTTGGGTTTTCAGGGGGGCCTGCAACGACGCGTATTGTGCAGTTCGCACCGGAAGGTGAGGAGGGGACCGGGACGTCGGTGATGATTACCACGGATTTCCTCGGCGGGGTTATCGGGGTTGCGGCGTATGTGGTGGTGTTTTCACTGACGGTTCCGTCGTCGGTCGGGGTGGCGGTGAGTGAACTTTCAGGCGATCTGTTTCTTTCGGGTTTTCATGCGACCGCGGCGCTTGGTCTTGTGTTTGGGATACTTACGCTGATTTTGTCGGCGGCGGTTCCGAATTATATTGCACGGCGCGAGGGGGCGGGCGGGTCCAAAGAAGTATAGTCTGATGGTTTTTTTCTTCAGATGAAACGA
>CAZAWD010000180.1:0-1892 GCA_964488725.1 uncultured Methanomicrobiales archaeon
GGGGTGTGTTTATATGCCAATGTTATAATCGGCCAGGCTCCCATTTCTGCCTTCTCTCTCAAGTATAGGTGAGGTAGTTTTTTATTGAATCCCCGCCGTATATATTCATATTAGTAATGAAGCCCCGTTTCTCCATCTCAACTCACTGTTTGTCATCCGTCCCGCTCGATGAAGCCCTTGACACCCTTGCTCCCCACACCGGATATGTGGAACTCATGAACGACGGCAGACATTATATAGAATCCGCTGATCCTCTTCAGTCTCACTCATTTCAGTATAGTATCCACGCCCCCGCCCGCGGTGTCAACCCCGCGTCTGTTCTGGAACCCATGCGGCGGGCGGCCGTTGAAATAATCTGTGACAGTATCGAACTTGCCGCCGAGACCAACGCCCGTGTTGTATTTCACCCCGGCTACTTTGCATTTAAAGAAGAATACATCCGTGCCGTCTCCGCACTGCACCGTTCGCTTGCTGAAATCACCTTGTATGCAGAAAACGCCGGAGTTAACTGCACTATTGAAAACATGGGCAACTGGGGATATTTCTTTTTGAAATCTCCCGCCGACCTTCCTCTGACAGACAGTATCCCGCTCTGTCTTGATGTGGGTCATGCCAATGAATGCAAAACACTTGACGCGTTTCTTTCCCTGCCGTTTTGCGAAGTTCATCTGCACGACAACGACGGCACAACTGACAGTCATGCGGCGGTCGGTCAGGGAACCATTGATTTTTCCCGTGTTATGAAGAAGGTCTGTGACAATCACATTGCTCATCCGGTTATTGAAACGGCAGCACTTAAAGACGCTCTCTCCTCGCGTGACGCACTGGAGGGGTATCTGTGAAATATATCTGGGAAATCCGGTTAAGCGTCCTTTTGATTCTCGCAACTGCGGTAATATACGCTCTAAAGATTCTCATCATCGGCGACAGCGGGGAAAGCAACACAATAACCTATATTTTCAACGCCCTTGGTTTTCTCCCGCTCAACGTTTTATTGGTAACTCTTATTCTTAACGGCCTGCTGACTATGCGGGCAAAAAAACAGCAGCAGGAAAAGATGAAGATGATAATCGGCCTGTTCTTTTCGGAATGCGGAACCGAGCTTCTTCGTCTGATTGTCAGCTGTGATGATGCAGCGGAAAATATCCGAAAGATTTGCGCTGTGCAAAAAGACTGGACGAAAAAGGAGTATGCCGATGCAACCGCGGCTCTTCGTGCCGGATGTTCGCGCGTCATGCCGCAGGCAGATGAACTTGCACAGATTCGTGCGCTTCTTGAAAATAAACATGAGTTCCTGCTGCGCCTTGTTGAAAATCCGGTGCTGCTTGAAGAAAGCAGTATTGCCCAGATGATGCAGGCATTGTTCCATCTGGGAGAGGAGCTGAGCGATCGCGATAATCTGTCAGAATTACCGGCAACAGACCTTGCTCATCTCGCCGGTGATGTCAGCCGGGTATACTGTCCGCTGTCGCTTGTCTGGATGGCGCATATGGAATATCTTTGCGCCCATTATCCGTATCTCCTATCGCTTTCGTTACGGAAAAGCCCGTTCCTTGTTACGGCGGACGTGGTGGTGCGTGCCTGAATCCGGCGTGCAAAGCGTAACACTATTATAGATTGGGCGCTGAAAAACCTAGTAATTAATTATTATTGGACCTTGCGATATTATGGATACCCGAATGAAATTTTTAGAGCATGAACTTGCCGAGCAGGAACGTGAACTTGAACACAAGAGTGATGGTAAAGAACCGGCTGTCGTTGTCCCGTCGGTTGATGTGGAAGCTCTTGAGCGTAAAATCAAAGAGCTCGAAGCAATGATTAAAGGATTGACCGAAGAACTTCTTGATGTAAAATCGGTTACCCGCAAACTCAGTGCCCAGATCGAAAAACTT
>CAZAWD010000180.1:1902-2725 GCA_964488725.1 uncultured Methanomicrobiales archaeon
ATGCGCCGGCCGGAAGTAACCGCTGAACCAATACCGCAGGCAATACCTGCACCGTCACGTGTTCAGGGCCGGCCGCAGACCGCAGGCGGCAGGTCGTTTGAACAGGATGCAGGTATGCGCCGGCCGGTTCCAACTGCGCCCGCGGCCCCTGCTGCTCCGGCAGCCCCCGCATCTCCCCGCCGTCCCATTTCCGCACCGGTTCCGGAACCGGTCCGTTCCCAGCCGCAGACAGAACCCGATGACGAAGCAACCATCGCGCATCTCAAAGCGGGTGAGTTTGAGTATGTCATGCAGCCTGATGGAACCATTCAGAAACGCAGAAAAACAAAAGATCATGGTGTTATTATTGCCGGGACCGGGTATGCGCCGCGGCAGACGTCGCGTTCATCTGCTATCCGTGCGGATTCCAATGCGGTAATTGAAGCGGATGAAGATGATACGCTGGAACTGAAACGCTGAGTCTGTAAGGAGCTACGCAAACGTGCATATCGTTCAGGTTGATATAGATAATTTCAAATCTTTTTCCCGCAAAACAAAGATCCCTTTTTATGGGGGGTTTACCGTTGTGTCCGGGCCGAACGGGTCGGGAAAAAGCAATATTATTGACGCCGTCCTCTTTGTTCTTGCTCTTTCTTCGTCACGAAATCTTCGTGCCGAAAAACTCACAGACTTTATCAATAATACGTCCGGCAGGAACACCGCAGAGGTGACGCTCCAGTTTTCAGACGGGACAAAGATCCGCAGACGGATAAAACAGACGTCGCAAACATCATATTATACCTATTATTATCTGAATGAAAAGACAAGTTCACAGGCCGAGATT
>CAZAWD010000181.1:0-2715 GCA_964488725.1 uncultured Methanomicrobiales archaeon
CACAGGCGATATGAAATCCTCCCACGCCGCGTATTGCAAGAATCTCACCTGCGTCCAGAAGCCGCGCCGCTTCCTGTATGGGATCGGCACAGACAATCAGTGTGCCGTCGCCCCGCAGAATAGAAAGCTGCGGCCCGCAGGACGCGCAGGCTATCGTCTGTGCATGATGCCGGCGGTCAAGCGGGTTTGCATAATCCGCCGCACAGTCTGCGCACGGCGCAAACTCATTCATGGCTGTTCGTTCACGATCATACGGCACAGCATGAATAATACTGTAGCGCGGCCCGCAGTCGGTACACGACGTTGCCCAGTAGCCGAAATATCTGCTCTCCGGATTCATCACATCGGCAAGACATTTATCGCAGGTTGCAATATCCGCCGGCACAAAACCCGTGCGGGCACCGTCTTTGCTTTCAAGAATGGAAAACGTCTGAGGGGCGCGGCCGGCAAGCGGTGTTACATCGACTGAATCAATAACTGACATTTTAGGGCCTTTAGACACCGCAGAAAGAAACGCATCAAACGCGTCTCCCCACGCCTCTATCTCAACCTCACTGCCGTGATTAATTACTGAACCGGTAATATGATACCGCGCTGCGCAGGCATAGACAAACGGGCGGAATCCAACGCCCTGAACGATGCCGCGGATACTAATTCTGCCCGACTGCATAAAAAAAAAGTAAAAATTAATGTTCTTCCCGCACCATCTGAATGCATTTTTTCGGGCACTCATTAGAACAGATCCCGCACCCTTTGCAGTAGACCAGATCAATTTCCTCGGTGTCGGGATCAATAACCGCATCCGGGCAGAACATTGCACAGATTCCGCAGTGGTTGCAGATATCACGGTTTACGACCGGACGAAACGTCCGCCATGAACCGGTCAGACCCATTGCGGCTTCTTTGGGTGTGCTGATAGTAATTTTCGGCATAGTCATGCGCGCACCTCCTCGAATGCTTTTTCAGCAACTGAAATATTTCTCACGTCGGTGAATGTCTCCTGAATTGCTTTCTTTCCTGACCCGCGGGTGAAGAGTCCGAGTTTTGCCAGTGCGCCGATAACCGGCGTGTTCAGAATCGGGCTGCCGGCAACGACGAGATTCTCTGACAGAGCAATCCCGGTCAGATCGGCTTTGTATACTTTGAACTGCGGCGGGAAGGTGATGTCTTCATGCGTGTTGATGAAGATAGAGCCGCCTTCTTTCAGACCGTCAAGAACGTCAACAGTATCCATAACCGTCGGGTCGAGAATGATAATCATGTCGGGTTTTTTAATCTGTGAGTAGATGCGCACCGGCGTATCATCAATGCGGACAAAGGATACGATCGGAGCACCGCGGCGCTCGGCTCCGTAGAACGGACAGGCGGTTGCAAACTTGCCGTCTTTGACGGCGGCTGAAGCCATCATGCGGGCCGCGGTTACGCCGCCCTGGCCGCCGCGCGAGTGAATGCGTATTTCATACATTTACTGTTCCTCCTGAGGAATGCCGAACCAGAATTCAGTGCCGATTTTGCGGGTACGGACAAATTCTGCGATGTCTTCGTAGGTGACTTCCTGACCGCCGATACCGGCGATGATGCGGGCAATACGGGCGGCCGGGTAGCGTGCCTGAATTTCTCCGGCAACAACGCCGCCAAATCCGAACGAGTAGTCACGGTCAATGACAACGAGTTCTTTTCCGGCGATGGCAAGGTCAAGCGGGAATGGTCTGAACCAGCGTATCCGCATGACGCCTGCTTTGATGCCTTCTTTTCTGAGGAGGTCGCAGGCAACTTCGGCTTCTTTGCCGAGAGTTCCCATGGCGACGATGATGACATCGGCATCCGCGGTGCAGTATTCTTCGACCGGTGCATAGCTTCTTCCAAACCGTTTTGCGAACTCGGTTTCGGTTTCATGGATTACTTCGCGTGCGGCCCGCATGGATTTTTCCATGTCGAATCTGAACTGATAGTGAACGGTTGCGGGGCTCATGGCGCCGTAGCCGTGCGGGTCGTTGACGTCTATTGCGTGCGGCAGGTTCAGCGGCGGGATGAAGTCGCCGGGTTCGGTCATTTCGTACGGCTGCATGATGTGCGACAGAAGGAATCCGTCCATGTTTATCATGACGGGGAGGAGGACGCGATTGTCTTCTGCGATGCGAAATGCCATGAGGGTGGCGTCGTAGGCTTCCTGTACGGTTGAGACGTATATCTGAAGCCAGCCGGTGTCACGCTGGGAGAGGGAGTCTGAGTGTTCGGCCCAGATGTTCCAGCCCGGGGCGATGGTACGGTTGACCTGACCCATGACGATGGGGAGGCGGGCGCCGGCTGCCCAGTGGAGCATTTCGTGCATGTAGAGCAGGCCGTGTGAGCTGGTGGCGGTGAATACGCGCACACCGGTGATTGAGGCGCCGATGCAGGCGGTCATGGCGGAGTGTTCGCTTTCGACGGGGATGTATCGTGCGTCCATCTGGCCGCCTTCGACGTAGTCAGCGATGGTTTCGATGATTTCGGTCTGGGGGGTGATGGGGTAGGCGGCAACGACCGTTGGTTTGGCCATTTTAACGGCGGCGGCAACGGCTTTGTTGCCGGTTGACATTACAAGGTTTTCAGTCATGCGGTTTCCTCCGACATTTTTTGTTCAGCTGCGATTTTGCGAAGGTTTTTGTCGACGCCGGCCTGTATGCGTGCGGCGGTTTCTTCGTCAACTTTGCGGAACCGGCCCTGCGCTTTGAG
>CAZAWD010000182.1:0-2713 GCA_964488725.1 uncultured Methanomicrobiales archaeon
TACGAATTCTGTTGGCAGCAAGACATATTACGGTGTTGTCGGCGGAGAGGCAAAGTCTTTGATGACCGTCGGCGATTCATTCATGCTTCTTTCTGATAATTGTTATGACAATACGATGGACGTGACAAAGACAGCGGATACGAAAGGCCGGTATCTTATGTGGACTCCGGAAGGAGAGGCGAGTACGTTTTCTGTTATGACCAATGAGGTTCTTGAATACAAGATTATTGATCAGCTGAGCGGGAAACCGATGCAGTCCGGCAGTATTATTATTCGTGGTTAACCGGGGTATATGATGAAACGAAGTATGAATGACGACAACGCGGTCTCTCCGGTTGTTGGTGTTATGCTGATGCTGGTTGTCACAATTATTATTGCAGCAGTCGTTGCAGCATTCGCCGGCGGTCTGGGTGAGACGGCAGCGGTGGCGCCAAATACCGTGCTGGAATTTTCGATGCGCGCAGGCCCGTCGACGGGTATTTCTGCATCGGGTTCCTCATTTGCACCAAATCCTGATTGTGTGGTTCTGAAGGTGGCAGGAGGCGATCCGCTGCCCTCGGCAGATATTCAGATTGTAACGACGTATACGATTCCGGATACCTTTAACGGGAATCCGACGACGTATGCCGGAAAAGTGATTAAGCATACGTTAGACGGTGCGCTTACCAAAAACACTGATACATGGAAAAAACCGGTCAATCCGGGAGAGGTCTTCACTCCGCAGGTGAACGGATATTATCCGACAACGAGTCTTGCCCCGGGCAATGGGCTGGTTGGAGCCGGTACACCAAGGTTTGGCAGTTGTATCTTTAATTCCGGGTTTGAGTACTGGTTTAAGGATCGTTCCGCGTTCCTTGGGTTTGATACGACTGATTATACCTCGTATGGATTCCAGGACGGGTCAATAGTACACATTACGGTTATTCACAAGCCGACCGGACAGACAATTTATGATAAAGATGTGGTGGTGAGCTGGTAATATGCAGAAAAATGAGAATGCGGTTTCACCGATTGTCGGTGTTATGCTGATGCTGGTGGTAACGATTATCATTGCCGCGGTTGTTGCGGCGTTTGCGACCGGGATTATGCCAAACAGTGCTTCCGGGGCATCAGAGGCGATGATTGAGGTTGTAGGTTTTTCCGATGATTACAAAATGACCACCGTCACGATCAACGGGAAAGATTATCAGAGAATGCTTGGTGATATTGGTTTTGTCTTTAAGGTGACGGGGGGAAGTGTCGATCTGAAGGATTTGCGGATGGCAATTCAGGGTCTGGCATGGGGCTCGGCAGGTGCGATGCTGTTGACGTATGATGATCCGGTCGCTTCAACATGGCTGTATCCGTTTCAGGGGGGGACTGCAAGTTCCGGAAAAGGAAACTCCAGAATCCTTTCTAATGTGACGATTGATACGAATACCCGGATGGTAAAGTACGGGGCCGGTCTGAGTGCAGAGGATCTGAGCGATACGATCGTTGAGAGCGGGGAGATGTTCCTTGTGCGGGTTGAGTATTATGTACCGGCAGCCAATTCTATGAGTATTGGTGTTGCGGCTCTGCGCGACGGCAATACCTGGGCTTCGGGAGCTATTGCGCTGACACCCGGGCAGGCAGCATATCTGACACTGAGCAATGCAAAGACCGGTGTTACGTATGTCGATGCAATGCTCACCGAAGATGACATAATCTGATTCGGTTGATAAAACCGGATTACCATCTCTCTTTTTATGGGCTGCGGATAATACAAAATATATTTAATTATAGAAAATATTATTTATTAATAACACGATTGTATTATCATATATGGGTAAGTATGAAGCGTCGGATCTGGCTGAGGACAGCGGTCTTGAAGAAGTCATGCGGCATTTGAGATGCAGTAAGTATGGTCTTTCTATATCTGATATCGCAAGAAAGACCGGGTTGAATCGGAATACTATCTCAAAATATCTTCAGCTTCTGAGTACGCTCGGTCAGACGGAGATGCGCGTGGTTGGCCCCTCCCGGATTTATCAGCTTTCAGAGCGCCTGCCGATTTCATCTGCATTCTTAAAAGCACAGCCGGAACCCACCTGCGTTGTTACCACTGCCGGTATTATATTATGGGTAAATGAGTATCTTGAATCATGGCTGAAATCGTGTTATGCATGGCATTTCGTGGATATTGTCGGAAAATCATTTGAAACGGCCGGGCCGGAATTATTTAAGGCTGTTGCGAAGCTGCCGGAGTATCGGGCGTCGGTGGAAGGAAAGATGCCGACGGTTGGTAAATGGTCATATCTGAATATAAAAGAGATGCGATACCGGTTGTGGATTCTGCCGGTGGTGTTTTACGAAGGAACGTCCGGTGTGATGATTCAGATTGAAGAATGGGGGCGATTTTAAATATAAGGGGCCGGCATCCGGACACTGGACGCCCTATCCTCTTATAAACCTATGAGATTCTGATGTTATATCCTCGTGGATAAGGGGAGCATCTTCTTTGTTCTTTCTCTGCCCAAATCTAAAATTTATATTTGCTAATTAAATTTTTTTTTGTGGAGTGCACCATTTAATATGATGTTTCAATATATATAAATATGCAAGGCAGCTGTGAGGGGGACATGACCTCTCTCCCGCGTGAATTTTTGTTTTGCCCCAAATAAGCCGATGGAGTTTCGGGATACCTCCTAGTTCCGAACGCATTTCGGCCAGAGTTTATACGAACCAAACGACG
>CAZAWD010000183.1:0-2688 GCA_964488725.1 uncultured Methanomicrobiales archaeon
TGATGGAGCAGAACTTGCTCACATCGACCTTATGATTGGTGATAAAAACGGGCCGGTCGGCTCTGCATTTGCAAACGGACTGACCCAGCTTTCCGCAGGCCACACGCCGCTTCTGGGCGTTATCCGTCCGAATCTTCTGCCCAAACCGGCAGTGCTGATTGTGCCGAAGGTAACTCTGAAACACAGCGAGCAGGTAACCCAGATTTTCGGCCCCGCTCAGGCTGCGGTGTCCAAGGCAGTAGCTGATGCACTGGAAGACGGGGTCTTTGCCGGCATCGACATTGAAGAGAATGTAATTGTTGCCAGTGTGTTCATCTCACCGGACGCAAAAGACTTCAATAAACTCTACCGTTTCAACTACGGAGCCGCCCGTCTTGCACTTTCCCGTGCGCTTGACAAGTTCCCGGACGCAGCAACCGTGCTGAAAGAAAAAGACCGGGCAGCCCACGGCGTTATGGGATTCAAGGTCCAGCGGCTCTGGAACCCGCCGTATCTGCAGGTCGCGATGGATTTAATCGATATGGGTCAGGTTACGCGCGTGTTACAGGGCGTGCCGCAGAATGATCATGTTATCTTTGAGGCAGGAACCCCGCTCATTAAACAGTTCGGTCTGTCCGTTATCGGAGAAATCAGAAAGATCCGCCCGAACTGTTTCATTGTAGCAGATATCAAGACCCTTGATACCGGCAACCTTGAAGCGCGCATGGTGTCCAACGCCGGCGGAGATGCAGCAGTTGTATCCGGTCTTGCACCCATAGAGACGATTGCCGCGTTCATTAAAGAAGCAAAGAAATGCGGTATCTATGCAATTATCGACATGCTCAACGTTGCAGAACCTGCAAAACTCATTGAGAACCTTGCAAAGATGGGCGGCGCAGCACTTCTTCCGCAGTATGTCGAGATGCACCGTGCAATTGACAAAGAAGCAGCAGCAGGCGAGTACAGCTGGGGCGACATTCTCAAGATTAAAGATGTTGCAAAGAAATACGATGCAAAGATTCTCGTTGCAACCGCCGGCGGTATCAGACAGCCGGTTGTGAAGAAAGCTATTGCAGCGGGTGCTGATATTGTTGTTGTCGGCCGTGCTATTACGGCAAGCAAAGACATCAAGAATGCAGCCGAGAGCTTCCTTGCAGAACTCAATTCAGAAGAGATCGACCAGTTCCGTGTAATGACGGACTTCTGATTTTTTTCTTTTTTTTAATCAGGACCCGCGGCGTGCAAACAGCCAGCCCGCCCCGATACCAAGAACCGACAATCCCAGATAAACGGCGGTATAAAATATCTCAGCAGAAGAGTAAAAGAAAAATACCGAGATAGAAAAAAGAATCGCAACCGCAATTGGCATTGCAACAACCCCGCGGACCAGCCCGGCATATATGCCAAAAGCGGCCGATGCCAGAAACGAAACAAAGGGATTTACGATCAGTAAAAGAAACGTGCCAAGTGCTGCGGGACATACCGCCGGCAGAATAAAAAATACTGCCGCGGTGCCGGCCGCAGGAAGCATATAATATACTGCCTTGTTCATTTACGCGGAACAAGTGCTGATATTCCAAAACAAATCACCGCAATGGCAAGCAGAGGCAGAGCATGCTCCGCATCTATCGCATGTATAAACGACAGCACAAACACGGCAATACCCATTGCAAGCCCGACCGCACCCAGCAGCAGATGCAGATGACTAACCGCCGGCGGCGCAGCGTCACTCATTTCCCGCCTCCGGGCCTGCCGGCATTTGTGCAAACAGACTAAACACCAGCGTCAGCGTATGATTTTCAAGAACACAGCTTTCCGACATCACATCCATGCGTTCACTCTCCGCAATAAGGCAGGCTGCAAGACTGCACACCGGACACCCCACCATCGTACAGCATTTCGGCGACTCGGCCTGCATGGCCAAACAGAGTTTCACCGGAGAAAATCCGTCCAGCACCACCACCACCGCCCGGTCGTTCTTCGTCATTGTTACCTTCTGTGCAATCGCCAGATAATCCGCAAACACCTCATTCAGACACGTTGAAAGCATCTCGGGATTATCTGCCGGAACAACCAGATGATCTTCTGTTTTCAGTTTACGAAGCAGGGGAGATGCAATCGCCGGATAAGAAACACCATGCCAGTTCCCAATCGTAGAAAACGTAGCATCTCTTTGGAGCGAAGGAATCGGTCCGCCGCTCACCGGATTAATCTGCATAACCTCGCCGGTCTTTTGAACATAGCGATGAAGCGTATTACTGGTAACCCCCAAATCCGCAAACATGCGGGCAAGATTAATGGTCCCCTGTATCGGCATACATTCAGTTACAAACGCCGGAAGCGGCGGACGTTCTGCCGTCAGCAGAATAAAAATGCCGGTAACAAGCAGCATAAACCCGCAGATCACCAGAACGGCGGTTGTCATATCTCCCCGGTTGGTGAGACCGGCAATTACAAACACGGCAGCCGCACAGACAAACATACTGCCTGATGCAAAATAAACCGAGCTGAAGAAAGAAGATTTATTTGATTTCATGTGGATTTCTCCTGAGTTGTTTTCTCATACGGTATTCATAGATAAAGAGGATATATACCCCGGCGGCCGCCAGAACAGCAGCAATAACAACCGCAACAAGCACCGACGACTGCCAGGCACAAATGCCCGCGGCAACACCCGCACCGACACAGCCGGCGAACATTTTTCTGCTA
>CAZAWD010000184.1:0-2685 GCA_964488725.1 uncultured Methanomicrobiales archaeon
TTTTCATTTATTGCGCTCCTTGTATGCCTTTTTTGCCGCAGCTAACGCTTCCTTGTCCCAATCAGTTCGTTTGCACCTCGGACATTGCACAGGGTTTGCCGTCCTTGGATGCCAGGTGTGGCCGCATTTCCTGCAAAACATTATCGGTAAATGTATTTCGTTCATGCTCATTATATCGCAACTACGGTGCCATTTTATTATGATAAAGAAAGATTGTTGTAAGTGGTTGAAAAGGATGGTGATTTTGATACGGTGGAAAATTGAAACGGCTGGACGTAATGCGGAAGTGTTCTATATTTGTGTTCAATTTTGGTAAATGATACAAAAAAGCCCGGACGCGATGCCGGGCATTTATTCAGTAATCATCCGATAGCGCCTTAAATACCATCCACGCGCACCCGTTGAGAAAAAAGGGCACGGTGAACAGGAGGAAGAACCGGAGTCGTTTCACGGTTTCAGCACCATGGGGGAAAGTGAAGATTTCATCTCTTCCAGCAGTGCGGCCTGTTCCGCTGTCGATTTCCCTTCAAACAGCGGCATGAGGTTGTTTATCAGCTTGATTGCTTCCGGGGCGAGTGATGCGACAAGTGCGATTATGGCGGCGATTGGCATTATTGACCTCCCAGGATACGTGATAGGAAAATATTGAGTTCGGCCTGTGACGTGAGGAAGCCCTCAAACGCCTGCAGGTATGTTGACGATGATGCCCCCGCCTTGAGATACGATACCGCCAGGTTCCACCCGGCGAGCGCCTGGTTGTAAATTGTGGCGGCCTGGTTGTACTCATCTTTCGTGAGTTTCCCGGCCATGTAGAGCGTGTCGAGGGTAGCCGGTGCCGATTTCAGCACCGCGCCAGCTGCAAGCAGCGTCTTTTGTGCCGCGTCAACCTGCGACTCACTGAGCACGGTGATGGACGTGTTCCCGCCGGTTACTGCCCCCGTGCCAGCGCATCCTGAGACGGTGAGGAACGCGGCCAGCATCATCAATGCGATCAGTCTTTTCATTTCGTGTCCCTTTCTGTTTTAGGCTCCTGCGCGGTAGGATTCAGTACCTCCGCCTTTGCCGCTTCGGTTGATGGTTGTACCACGGTGCCGCCGGTAACGTTTGCATCCTTGGCGAATAGTCCGAGCAGTATCGGGCCGATTACCGATAGCACCTGTCCGATGGTCTGAACAATGCCGTCGCCAGACTGCGCCATACCGATACCCGCCGCTGCTATCCCGCCGAAAAGTGTAGACTTCCAGTTCTTCATATTGACTCCTTTGCAAACCCGCTGTTCATGCGGATTCACGGTTACGGCTTCCAAATTTCAATTCTGAGCGTGTTTTAGAAGGCAACATATACCTACCCCTTGCCGTTCCACAGATTGATTTCGTTTTCGCGCCGGTTGATGAGTCCCTTGACCTTCCGCCCCCCGGCATAAACCCACTTCCGGAGTTCTTTCGGCACTGCGTCATAATCCCATGCGTTCAGCTTCCGGAGCAATGTGGATTTCTGAAAACTCCCCTCGCCCAGGTTGAACACGAACGACACAAGCGCGTCAAACTGGTGCTGCAAGAGGTGACATTTTACAAGCCGGTTTACCGCCGACTCTGCCGGCCGCACGTCCTTCACGAGCAAAACGATAGACTCCGACGGAGTGATGCCATTATCGAACTTCCCGCCAATCAGCTCCTCGCGGGTAATGAGATGCCCGACTCCGATGGTCCACTTCCCGGCCACGTCGCGGTATTTTTCAAGACGGCACCCCTCCCACTCCTTCAGGAGATGCAAGCCGCGCTCGCTAATCTGCATCATGATTCATCCTCGTTGATGTCCTCCCATTCCCGGCATGTCCGAAGTCGGCTTGTCGGTAAATTCGTTTTCAGGCACTGTTGCCAGCGCATTTGATACCAGAGGCAGTTGCTGCATCGCTTATCTTCCATGCACCTTCTCCGCGCCCGGCGCCGGAGGGTGACACGTCCTGCAAACGAACAGGCCGGACACACGTGCCGACTCCCAGAAATCAGACCCTCCGCAATTCCGGCACGTCATATGCCCCATGTCCCCGCGTTGTGTGGCAGGATACTGAAATTACAATCCCAATCCTCTTCGTGAGGATGCCCGTCGCCATACATATCAGGGTCCGGCCCATCTGCCGGGGAATCATCATTCATACAGCCCTCGCATATCTGCCCGTTCAGCGGGCAACGAAGTTTACAAGTCATATCATCCGCCCCTTTTTACCCGCATTGCTGGCTTTTGCAGCCTGAACTTTTACGCCCGCCGCATCTTTGAACACACAGCCGGGATTCAGCACATGAGACAATGCGGATTTACCAAGTGCGGGGCAATCATCAGGACAGTCTTCCGAAGGCTTCACCATTATTTTATCAGTCCTATCACTTGTCCAACCTTGATTAACACCGACTTCGCGAGTATAGCATAAAGTACAACGGCAACGATAACATAAATTATTGCCTTTTTAACCAGTTTGCCGCCTGTCGCCATGTCGTGGATTATCTGGAGTTCCTCTTCGTTGAAACTGCTGCACCTGTGCGAATGCTCCATTGCTGCGACAATCCTTGCCACATCTTCATCTGTCAACCACCCTCTGTAATCTGGTCGTGTCAATTCCCCGGCCTCCTATGAGTAGGCGTGTCTCAGCCCTGAATCATTGTATGCGATTCTCAATCCCGCATCTGT
>CAZAWD010000185.1:0-2659 GCA_964488725.1 uncultured Methanomicrobiales archaeon
ATCCCCTCGTCCGGCGTTGTTTTCAGAATCACCGGCTGCATCAGCACCGCTATCTTATCAGACGCTTTCGCCCCGACAATATCCCGGGCCGCAATTAATCCAACCGCACGACCGTTGGAAAGAACCGGAAACCCGTCGTGGTTCGTCTTTCTAATCAGAAGAATAACCTCTTTGGCAGTTTTTGTGACGTCGATGGAAACAACATCCGTCGTCATATATTCACGGACAAGTTTTTTCTCCGCTGATATCAGACCGGGATGGGTTGGTGCCACCAGAGAATGCTCAGGACTTTTATCAATGCGCACATCATCAAGCGTACAGATATGCATTGAGTGTGCCGTCTTTTCAAGACCCAGTTCCATATCGGACGCGAGGGTTACCACATAGGCGTCCAGCGTTTCAAGCCCCAGACGTTTGGCAGCAACCGCACGATGATGCCCGTCAACCAGAATAAGACGGTCGCCGGACGACACTACAATAACCGGTTCAGCGAGATTGCGCTGAAGTTCATATATCCGGCCGTCGAGTTCGTCCTGAGTGACCGAGGCCTGCGTCGGATGCACCCGGCACACCGGCACCATCTCACGTTTCAGGGACGAGTCAACCCCGTACAGGGTCTTGAGCGCCCGCATAAAATTAAACACTTTTTCCGGCGTAACCCGTTCGATCTGCGAGCGGATAACATCCATATTTGAAATAATACCCAGAAGATTACGGTCGGCATCAACCACCGGAAGTTTTTGAATGCCAGTCCGGAAAATGCGCCGGGCAACCTCGGTAATCGTCAGATCAGGCCGGGCGGTGATGGTGTGACGGGTCATACGCTGATCGACCCGGGTTGTTGGATGTTCCCCGATAATATCACGGGCGGCAATATATCCGGTAACTTTTCCCTCCCTGACCACCGGAAAGCCGTCATGATGCGTCGTCTTTATAAGGTTGATGACATCGCCGACCGTCTGAAACGCATCTACACTGATGACATCATGGGTCATATAGTCCGAGACCTGTTTCTTCTCCAT
Organism: uncultured Methanomicrobiales archaeon; assembly: GCA_964488725.1. Classification (GTDB taxonomy): domain Archaea; phylum Halobacteriota; class Methanomicrobia; order Methanomicrobiales; family Methanocorpusculaceae; genus Methanocorpusculum. The sequence continues at coordinate 1,023 of CAZAWD010000185.1, forward strand.
CGAATACGTTAGTATTAGAGGGGGAAACAGAAGAAGGTTACGACACTGTCAACTGCATACATTTAATTTGTTTTAACACAAACAATTCAGACAATTAATGTCACGCCGCCCGATCCTTCTCCTCGTGTTCCTGCTTATCCTGCTGGCAGGCACCATGTGTCTTTCGCTGTGTGTCGGCGTATCCGGTTTCTCTCTCTTCAGCTATGACCCGGAAATGATTCAGAAACTGCTGTTTGAAGTCAGATTGCCGCGTATTATCTGTGCAGTTCTGGTCGGCGTCGGGCTGGCGGCCGCGGGATGCGCGATGCAGGGACTGTTTCGAAACTCAATGGCAGACCCCTATCTTCTGGGAACCAGTTCCGGCGGAGCGCTTGGCGCGGCAGTTTCAATTGTGTTTCTCGGCGGATTGTTTCTGCCGGTCCTTGCGTTTGCCGGTGCCCTGCTTTCGACCGCGGTTGTCTATGTCTCTGCCCGTCGAAACGGCCGGGTTGCAGTTGAAACACTGCTGTTAACCGGTATTGCCGTCTCACTGCTCTTATCGGCGATGCTTTCGTTTATGATGTATCTATCCGGCAATAATCTTCATCAGATTATGTTCTGGACGATGGGCGGATTCTGGACGGTCTACTGGGATGACGTATGGCTGGCCCTGCTGATTCCCGCGGCCGCAGGCGTGCTGTTCTTCTTCGCCCGCGACATGAACGTCCTCACCCTCGGCGAGGAAGAGGCCGTGCATCTCGGGGTCAATATCGAACGAACCAAACGCCTGCTCCTGCTTATCTCGGCATTCATTACCGCCATCTGTGTCTCGGTCGCCGGCTGCATCGGGTTTATCGGTCTTATAATTCCACATATCATGCGTTTGTTTACCGGCCCGGACCATCGTCTGCTTCTGCCGGCATCGATGCTTGCCGGTGCAATTCTGCTCCTGCTTGCCGATACGTTTGCCCGCACCCTGCCAACCGAGATTCCGGTCGGTATTATCACGGCGTTCTTCGGCGCTCCGTTCTTTATTTATCTGCTCAGACGGAGGACAAAAGTGTGATGCCAAAAGCAGTTGCGGTTGAAAAAATAACCGTCGGATACGGTGAGCAAACGATTCTGCACGACCTGTCCGCCGCGATTGAGAAAGGCGGGTTTGTCGGCATCCTCGGTCCGAACGGCTGCGGCAAGACAACGCTTCTCCGGGCGCTGACCAAAGTGCTGACAGCCAAAAAGGGATGCGTGCTGGTAAACGGAGAAGACACCGCAGCCTATGACGCCAAACGGTTTGCACAGACCGTCGGGTGCGTGAGTCAGGAGACGGAGACCGCCTTTGATTTTCCCGTAAAAGACATCGTGCTCATGGGCCGTCACCCGCACATCGGCCGGCTTCGTCCGCTCTCAGAACATGATTTCGCCGTGGCAGACGAAGCAATGCGGTTTACCAACACCCTGCATCTCAAAGACCGGCTGGTTACCGAACTGTCAGGCGGCGAACGCCAGCGGGTAATGATTGCAAAAACCCTTGCGCAGCAGCCGGAGATTCTGCTGCTGGACGAGCCGACGAACCACCTGGATATCAACCATCAGATTGAGATTTTGCAGTTGATCCGCGGGCTGACCCCGAAGATTACCGTGGTCGGTGTCTTCCATGA
>CAZAWD010000186.1:0-2658 GCA_964488725.1 uncultured Methanomicrobiales archaeon
GGGTTTTCATCGGGGGTGCTTGAGGCAGCGCCTCATGTTGTTTTTTTTGTATCTGTTCACCCTGAAAATTCTGTCAGGGTGAATGGCTTACCTTTTTCCCTTCCGGACCCTATGAAACGGGGTAGATCGGAGAAAACACAGAGGGAAAAGCCCAACTGTCAAATTTTCAAAATCCATTCCGCCGGAGGAAGCAATGAAAAGATAGGGTGAGATAAGAAAAACGAGCAACTGTCAAACCCGGGATAGAAGAAAACAGACTGCACGAGACATCACAAAAAATTGAGGTGCTGTCCGGGCCATCACCGGCTCAGTGTGAGACAACACCGCCCGGGAACTTCCGGCGTTTGAATCCTAATCTCATCTGCTATTCCCTGGTTCAACACCTTCCTCCTGCTCATAGTAATAGGAATAGTCAATCCCCTTCATAAAGACTTCAACGTCATCGATCTTATCTGTCAGAGCACTTTTCAGCAAACATTTGATTTTCCGCGCATCCGCCGGGCTTTCCTGCATTGCGTCAAGGTATGTTCTCTTATCAATCCTGCTCCAGTCAACGGCCAGCTTCAGATTTTTCTTTAACATCAGGTCAAGCCAGATACGGGTGCTTCTTCCGTTTCCCTCCATGAAGGGATGTGCCACATTCATTTCAACGTATTTCTCTATTATTTTCTCATAGGTGTCTTCGGGCATATTTTCAATTGTTTTAAGCGTGTTGTCGAGAAATTCCGCTGATGCAAAGCGAAACCCGCCTTTTGCAATGTTTAAACTGCGTATCTGTCCGGCAAACTCATACAGCCCGCCGAACAGATAGCCGTGTATCTGCTGCAGGCCTTTAACGGTGCCGGTCTCTATTGTATCGAGCAGTGAGCTTTCAAAGAGTGCATATGCTTTTGATTTGCTTTTGCCGTCTATTGTTTCATCGCTGTAGGTAAACCATTCGATGAAACGGTTTGCCTGCCTGCTTGGGAAATTTTTGGCAAGCTCAATAATTCCGTCATAATCCAGAACATTTGCGGCATGTTTTTTTCCGTCGGGTGCGGTGAATTTGAACTGGGTAGTCACACTACCCAGTTGATTGTTCCCGCGTTTCAGTTTTGCTTTCAGATACTTCCAGTAATTCCTGTTTTTTTGATAATCGCTTTCATTGCGAAGAACGCCGACGATGTCCAGCACCGAAAACCACCATTTGGCATGTGCATCGTCCCATATTGCACGGACTTCACGGTCATCGAAAAATCGTATGGATATCTTGTCCATTTATATCACGTTTACCATTGTGTTCAAAGCAGGGGGCTTGAATATCTCAGTACCCGCTCTCATCTCCGGCGCCGAAGCTGCTGTCGCAAAAGACAACGCAAAGCGGCCGGTGCCGCGGGCAATCTCACGCACAACGCTTTTCCGTGACGTCCCCCTCAAAAAGACGGACTTCTTCGGCATAGCACTGCCAGATATCCTGGTGGGACTGACCGTTGTTCATAGATACATTCCATCCCCGCTCATAAATACTGTTCGATGAATGAGGGAGGTGAACAGTTACCATTTTTTATGGTTTTTTAATCATGGCGTAGGTTGTCAGATTTTGTTTTTCATCAACAATTGTCTGCACGATTTCAAACCCGAATTTTTTATAGAAGTCCCGGTTATGTTCAGTGTTCGTCTCAAGATATACTGTCTGTCCCTTTCCGGAACATTCTTCTAATTTTTTCGATATGAGCCGGGATCCATGTCCTTTTTTCTGTATTTCGGGCAGGACGCCTATGCTGAACAGATACATGGTGTCGGGTGAAAGATGCAGATTTTTTCGTCCTTTTTCAATGACCAAATATCGTAGAATGCCATTCAGTAACTCATGCAGTTTGATATGTCCGAGTAGTTTTCGAATCTGTGTGGGGAGGGCTGCCCCGCTTCCCATATCACCAAGGGTGCACCATGCTGCAATCGAACTGCATTCGGAATTGATCGATTCAATTGTTCCAAAGGTAATAATTCTGTCCATTTCCAGCCGGAACATTATTTTCAGGCATTCTAAACGGCGTTTTTCATCAGAAATGGTTCCGCCGGGGTAGGGATAGTTTAGAAAAGCAGTCCCGAGTGTATTCTCTGCTTTATCGAGATCAACGGAAGTTAGTCTGTAGGTTGTTTCTTCCATATGTATGGTTACCATTACATATATAATGCTATAAATATATTTTTAATTTTCCCGGTTTTGTTCATCCGGCCGGGTTTTTATTCGCAGAGCATGTTATAGCATTTCAGTCCGCTTTTTTGAGAACTGTGTTCTTCGATTACTGAAAAACCAAGACGTTTGTATTTTAACACGTTTTCCGGATTATTCGTTTGCAGGGCGACCGGTATTTTTTCCCGCCGGCACTGTCCGATTATTGGTTCCATCATCTGCCGGAAGAGTCCGGTGCCCCGCAGTTCTTTTGTAATGACAACGGCCTGCACTACAAACACGTCCCGGCAGCCGCAAAATGGCAGATACCAGTCGGGTTGACATATGCCGGAGATGAGGAGGGCGCGGGCGTTTAAAACCGCCAGTTCTTCGGGGGTTATGAACTCTATAAGATAGCGGCTGCTTTCCTGCATACAGCGCATTAGTTCATCGCCTGATAGATGGTGGTGATAATAGCCGATTACAAAGGCGTCGCCGTTTTG
>CAZAWD010000187.1:0-2651 GCA_964488725.1 uncultured Methanomicrobiales archaeon
AGGTTAATGCGATAGGATTCGGACGATTCGGTGAACGGTTTGAGAATATGCCGCGTGGAGGGTTGTGTTCCTCCCCAGGTCTTCGCGACTTCAAAACTGTCCGGTCGGATCGGTCGAACCAGCAAAAGATAAACAGATCATCGCCAATAGAGAGTCCTTCTGCTGCCTCCCGATATGCAGGTTCAAGTGTGATGATACTCAGATCATCGGTATGTCTTCCCTGTTTAGGAGCGTCTTCACGTGTTTTAAACGGAGATGAAACAAAACCGATAGGAACGCAATTCATACATAATTCAGTCATAATAATATCTCCAAAAATCAAATGGTGGAAAGATCCACTTTCTGATAAGAGAGCCCGTTCATGTGCTCATTCAATTTTTGATACACATCTCCACCGACAACATTGTTGTAGATTTCATCAGCTATAATAGCAATATCGATATCTGCAAATTGTTCTGGATACAGAATTTTACCGATGTAGTAGGCGTTGACCAACTGCGTCTCGTAGTTTGCACCTGCTGAAATATCAGGGTTAACTGTATAGACCTCGCCGGTTTTTGCTGCCGCTAAAGTTGTGTAAGATGGATCAGTTTGAAGTTCATAGATTGCTCCGCCTCCTGCAGCGTTTATGGTTCCAAGTCCAACAAATATTATGTCGGGATCCCATGCTAGAATCTGTTCTTTTGCGACCTGAGCATACTCGCTTTGGGCAACGTCCGGCATTTCTGATGCAACATTGTTGACATTCAGAAGTTTGAACGGCAGGTAGTTCGGGTTAGTGCCATCAAGTCCATGTTCACCGCGATAAGATATACCGCCAACATATGCACGGGCATCTGATGCTGATACGTTTGCAACACGGGATGTCAAATCATTTTCTACCGAAGTAAAGTAGGAAATAAGTTCCTGATATCTATCCTGTTTATGCATAATAGTTGCAAGCATGTCAAGAGAATCACATACTTTTTCTTTCTGGGTTACATAGTCTCCAGTATAGAAGAGAACAACCGGAATACCTGTTTTTTCCTGGATTTCGTTAGCAGATTCGATACTTGCCTCACTGGATGCGGCGATAAAGAGTACGTCTGCACCGGATGTCAGAAGTTTTTCTCCGTCAACGATGCTGCGTGAAGCACCAATATCTGAAATGTTGAGAATTTCAGGATTTGCAAGCATATATGGACGTGGATCTTCCGGATAAATGTTCAAAGCACTGTCAGAATAATCAACGGCAACCACACGGTCTAAATCGACATCAAGATAGACAAAATATCTCATGGAACCAGAACCGCTGACCGCGATTTTATCAGGGTTATCGGGAATGGTTACCACCCTACCAAATGAGTCGGTGATATTAATCGTTCCATCTCTCAGATCGGGCGTACTAACGCATCCTGCACAGATGCAGAGTGCAAGCACGCAGAGACCTGCGCAAAATAAAAGGGGTATTTTTTTGTTCATACTTACAACACGAGTTTTGTATAGGAGAGATTCTTCATGTTTGCTTTCAGCTGTTCATAAACCGGCGCACCGTCGATGAACGTGTAAATCTCATTTGCTTTTGCTGCAGGGTCAATGTCCGCAAACTGCTCCGGATAGAGGATTGTGCCAATATAGTAGGCATTTGCCATACTCGTTTCATGGTTTGTTCCCATGGATGTATGGGAGTTGACCGCATAGACTTGACCTGTTTTTACCGCTGTCAGTTCCTGGTACGACGGGTCGGTCTGCAGTTCATAGATACCTCCTCCGCCGGCTGCTTCCATCGTGTTAAGGTCAACAAAGATGATGTCGGGATCCCATGCAAGGATCTGCTCCTTTGCTACGGCTGCATATCCTGTGCTCGCTGTCGAATTTACTACCGAGGCAACATTCATTGCATGAAGAACAGTGAACGGATAATATGTCGGGTCGGTTCCGTCTATTCCATGTGCCCCGCTGTAGGAGATGCCGCCGACATACACGGATGGTTTTTCTGCATCGGAAATACCGGCTGTTCTGGTTTCCAGATCGGCACGCACATCAGCAAAGTATTGGATGACATCTTCCGCACGTTCCTCGGCGTGGAGAATATTTCCAATCATTCTCAAGGATGAGGCAACCTTGTCTCCGTTGGTAACATAATCTCCCGAGTAGAAAAGAACCACAGGAATCCCGGTTTTTTCCTGAATCTCGTTAGCTGACTGGATTGCTGTGTCGCTGTATCCTGCCATGAACAAAACATCCGGATTGATCGAAAGAAGTTTCTCAGCATCAACAACTCCTTTTGCGGTACCAAGTGCTGGAAGTTCTTTGATTTCCGGATGGGCAATCATGTAAGGACGTGTCTCACCGTCACGAACGAGCAGACTGCTGTCCTGATAATCGATAGCAACGAGCCGGTCGGTCACGTTGAGATAGGCAAAGTAGCGGGATGAACCAGACCCGCTTACGGCAATCCTTTGGGGATTATCTGGAACGGTCACCACACGGCCGGCCGCATCGGTTATGGTGATGGTACCATCACCGGTTTCTTCAGGAGTGCTTACGCAGCCTGCAGACACACAGACGAGAGTCAGAGCAAGCAGTAAAAGTAGAATAAAAATTTTCTTCATGGTATTAACATTCTATGTTTTAGTCACACCACATAATATGTATTTCTATTTCGTCTG
>CAZAWD010000188.1:0-2641 GCA_964488725.1 uncultured Methanomicrobiales archaeon
AAAGACCTGCAATACGGAGGTCTCTTGCGAGCTGTTCGTTTTGTGCGAGTTTTACTCCGTTGGACGCCATCTGCACCTGACTGAATCCGAGCGCACGCGCGGCACGAATGATTTTTTCCAGATCATCGCGCATTGTTGGTTCGCCGCCGGCAAACTGAACCGCCGGGCATGGCACGGGTTCTTCATTTCGAAGTAGCGCCATCATTCCCACAATCTCGGCAAAGCTTGGTTCATAAATATATCCGCACGCTCTTGCATTTGCAAAACAGAACTCGCAGTTGAGGTTGCACCGGTTGGTTACATCGATGTTTGCAAGAAGGGTGCCGGATTTGTGGTGAGGGCACAGGCCGCAGGTCAGCGTGCATGTTTCTTCTCCTTCGATATTGGGATTGAATACGCCGCGGCCGATACGGTCGTAGGTATCAAAGCGGTGATACATTTCCGCGTCTGACCAGTAGAGAGATTTTACCGGTCCGTGATCCGGACAGGTTCGTTCTACCCATATTTTATTGTCGTCTTCTGTGATTTCTGCGTCGAGGAGCCGGCCGCAGACCGGACAGAGACTTTTAGTTTTTTTCAGAACCGTCATGGTATCACTCTACGGTTAGATGGTTGGTCAGGTTGATTTAATAGGCTTGTTCTCTTTTAGAAAGGAAACTATCATACATATCAACAACAAATATTATTGCTGTTTAGGCTATGACAGCAGAAATTCTCGCAGGTATTGGAATGGCGTTTCTCTGGGCGTTCTGGATAATGATTCCTGCCTATATTCCCAATCCGGCAGCCGCTCTTATCGGCGGCGGAACGCCGATTGATTTTGGCAGATGCGCACGTGACGGCCGCCGGATATTTGGCGATGGAAAAACATGGCGGGGACTTCTTGGCGGGATTCTGGCAGGCGTTGTCTTTGGTGCCGCCCAGATTCTTCTGGCCGCTTATTTCCACTGGGATTTTCTTCCTCAGCATACGATGGTGACTGTTGTAGCCCTTGCGACCGGTGCGTTACTGGGTGATCTTATTAAGAGTTACTTCAAGCGCCGGCTCGGTAAAGATCGCGGGTCAAAGTGGCCGATAGCTGATATGTATGATATGGTTGTCGGGTCGCTTCTGCTGATGACTGTTGCGTTGTTTGTAACCGGTAATATGAGCTGGTTTATAAGTAATTTCAGTCTCGGCGTGTTGGTGGCGATTCTTATTTTATCGCCGCTTCTTCACCGCGGAACAAATATTGTCGGGTATCTTCTCGGCTTGAAGGATGTACCATGGTAAATAAAATATTAGAGTTATTGGTTCGGTATAAGGCGGTGGAGTTTGGCGACTTTACGCTTGCGTCCGGTGCGAAGAGTACGTATTATATTGATGTGAAAACTGCGATCATGCAGCCGGAGCTTTTGTCTGAAATTGCGGCCGAGGTGGCACAGCGGTTTGAGTTTGAGGTTATTGCAGGGGTTGCTGTTGGCGGTGTTCCGCTGGCAACGGCGGTGTCTCTTGCTGCTATGAAACCCTGCGCTATTATCCGGGCGGCCGCTAAGGATCATGGAAAAAGCCAGATGGTTATTGGAAATGTTGCCGGAAAACATGTTCTCCTGATAGAGGATGTGACAACGTCGGGCGGCTCGTCGAAGTACGGGGTTGATGAACTAAGAAAAGCCGGCGCTGTTGTAGATGCGGTGGTGACGGTGGTTGACCGGGAAGGCGGGGCGTCTGAGCTTTTGGCCGCGGATGGTGTTTGTCTTCATCCGCTGGTGAGAGCGGGTGAGCTTCTCAACTGATTATGTTAGCCGGAGTTTTCGCTGACCGCCAGTAATATATATTTTTTAAAACAAGTAGGTAAGATGAACAAAAGAATTATTATTTCTGTGGTGCTGATTCTGACTGCCGTGGTTCTTTTTTCCGCAGGCTGCGTAAGTGCTCCTGCATCAGAGAATGCAGGTGTTACGCCGACGATTCCGGCCAGCAGTTCAGATATCAGGCCCGGCGAGGCTGTATCTATGCCAGCCGGTGTTTATTCTGTTGATGGTGCTACCATGACTGTTTATTCTGATGGAAGTTATGACTATGCCGATAAGGAGGGTAATGTTGTTCATTACAATGCTGCCGGACAGCTTGAAATTAAAGGTGAAGACGGCACTTCTTATTCCGGTAATCAGAATAGCGGAACATATCGGGACAGTGATGGTTCTGTTACTACCTGGAAGGTAAATGCGGACGGTACGTTCACGTATGATATCGTGTATGCTGATGGTTCCACTGATTCATATACTATGCCGTATGGTCCGGCGAACTACTGATTTTCAGGTGAAACCCCTCTTTATCTCAGAGGGGTAATCTCTTATTTATCCGCCGGTTTCTTTTTTGCCCGGGCAAACAGCCCACTCACTTCTTCACTGCCGCATGTATGCTCTGCGCCATTCTGCCGGATAAAATTACTGCCTGAAACCGGGGTGCGGAGCGGCCCGCGGTGAAAAATCCGTAATTTGGAGTACGGTGATACTGATCTTACTTTGCCAAGGTTTTAAAATCATCGCCTCATTTAGGATGAACGAGTCCATAATGCAACACCGCCTTTAAGAAACCCAACTTCCTGCCACAATCAAAAGTCTGACCTTGCATACGGTAAGCTTCCACCACACTGTTT
>CAZAWD010000189.1:0-2636 GCA_964488725.1 uncultured Methanomicrobiales archaeon
TCCCGGAAGAAAAACACAAACCAAACACACACACCCCACCCCGGCCGGCCCGCAGACCAACACACAGATATGGAAACCACAAGCCTCTGACAATCATCAGCCAAAAAGAAACAGCCATCACCATCACACAGTAACAAACAAACACAGAACCTCACCATCACGGTAAAAATCATACACCTCCCTGCATACCCATATCTCCCCCCCCTCTTTACCGCATACATCGGTATCTTATCACATTAATACCCCTCCCTGACATCAAGGCGCAGGACAAAACCGCCCGAACATCTCAAACCCCCATACAGAAACTATGAGACACCCCCGGTCACCCCCGCATAAAATGAGGGGTGAACAGGTACCAATAATTATTCCCCGACTATCCTTTTTACAGCCGCGCGGTATGCTGTCATGACATCTCCCTTATCTTTACGATATACATCTTTGTCAAGCGAAGCGCCAATCTCTCCCGCATCCCACAGGCGCAGAGAATCCATAGAAATTTCATCACCGAGCCGTATTACACCGCGGAAATCTCTACCGAACTCAAGTTTCAAATCAACGAGATCAAGTCCTTTTGATGCAAGATTCTCTTTGAGTATCGTATTAACAAGAAGGCACAGCCGCCGGATTTCTACGAGATCTGCGGGCGTAACGATATGAAGCGCCAGCGCAATATCATCGTTAATCATCGGATCATGACGACCATCATCTTTTAAATCCATAGCAATCACCGGCGGTACCAGAGGAACACCTTGCGGGAAACCATAATTTTTAACCAGAGAACCGGCGGCCCGATTCCGCACAATAACTTCAAGAGGAATCATAGAAAGGCGCATAACACGATGAACCGTATCGGATTCAGCCGCCAGAAAATGCGTCGGCACCCCGCACGATGCCAGAAGCGGATAAAAATACGCAGTTACCTTTGCATTACACGCCCCTTTACCCGGCAGAGTAGTCTTCTTTAAACCATCAAGCGCGGTAATATCATCCCGGAATTCCACAAAAAGCTCGTCTGATACATCAGAAGCATAGACGGACTTGGCTTTCCCTTTATAGAGAAGAGGACCCTGCATTGTCATATGAATAATTAATTTGCTGTTTATCATGATAAGTGTTAGCCATTAGCACAGACAAACGCGGAAGACTTATGCGTATTTCAGACTAACACGTATAGACAATATGGAAGCACCACCAATAAATCCCGATCTGCTCCGGCTTACTGAAATTGTATTAACTGCCGAGGCCGTCAACACCAACCCATCCTTAGAGGTGAATGACCTTCCTCCCACCCTTCGCCCGTTTTTTTGTTTGGAATCTCCCGGAGTTATTACCCGGCCGATTGCAATCAAAGAGGAAATACTCAAACTCGTATTCCCGGGAAAATCAACGCGGCAGCTGGTAGAAGAAAGCAACAACCCCTATCTCGTCTGCAATGACATCGGCCACTACACCGTTACCTCCTACCTTCCGGCGCTGAAATGGTATTGCCGTCATGCCGGTGCTGACGGGGTGCTCAAAAATCCGGCGCTGACATTATCTCTGGAAACAAGCGGCGAGACCGGAGTATCATACACTGCGGCACGCGCTGCAATCCCCCTCTTTGAAGACACGGTGGATGCACTGAAAGCAAAAATCGCAGTTGCCACCGCAGGTTCGGACGCCATGAAAGAAGCAGTCGATCTGGTAATTCCCTACGCACCTGATGAAATTGAGTTCTCACTCGCCGACCTTGTCTGCACAGAAGACCAGCTCGCCATTGTCCGCAAAGTACATACAGCGCTTGACAATCAGGAATTTCTGAGAAATCACCGGATTTACGAACTCGGACGACTGCTCCTGGTCGGCCCTCCCGGCACCGGCAAAACTTCGTTTGCTCTTGCTCTGTCACGTTCAGTGCATATGCCGGTCATTGAAGTCCGGCTCTCAATGATTACATCACAGTATCTGGGCGAGACATCAAAAAATATTGACCGTATTTTTGATCTCGCAAAAAAGATTGCACCCTGTATCCTGTTTATTGATGAGTTCGATTACGTGGCAAAGACACGTATCTCTGATGATAACGGAACAATGAAACGTGCCGTAAATACACTTTTGAAGTGTATAGATCATATTAATCTGGTAAAAGACCGGGTACTGCTCATCGGGGCGACAAATCATGCAGGAATGCTGGATGAAGCAGCCTGGCGGAGATTTGATGAAATTATCGGCTTTAGTATGCCGGATGCAGAGATGCGTGAAGCTATTCTGCATCACGTGGCATCTGATATCCCGTGCTCACTGGATTTCCGTGTTATTGCAGAAAGAACCGAAGGCTTTTCCGGTGCAGATCTGCGGATGATGCTGACCGAAGCAATTGTCGCAGCACTGCTTGACGGACGTAAGGCATTGAATGAAACTGATATTTCAGCAGGCATGGAGTTAGTGACCCGCCGTAATGTCGTTAGAAACGAGTGTATGTAAATGAAAATTACAGTACTTGGAACAGGGGATGTGGTAGGGACACCAAAGATAGGGTGCAGCTGTCCTATCTGTTCTGCGGCGGTGAAAGAAGGAAAACAACGGTTGCGGACATCAATTCTGGTTGAACACGGCAACCAGCATCTGTTAATTGATACGGGTCCTGATATGCGCCA
>CAZAWD010000190.1:0-2626 GCA_964488725.1 uncultured Methanomicrobiales archaeon
ACGTTTTGCGACCCATGCAGGCACTGCGTCTGCTTTTGTTTTTCCGGTTCCTTTTTCTTCCCGCATGCGGTCTGTTTCCCGTTTTTCATTTGATTTACGGTCGTCTCTGCGGCGTTCTTCGGCCCGCTCTTCTTCCAGTGCGGCAAGTTCGGCAATGATTTCAAGCGGTTGGTCCATTATCCGCACCAGCCGGTCAATTTCAAGCACCCGGTCAATTCCGATGAAATGTTCGGCCATTACCCGGCCGAGGGGTGAGAGTTCAATAACTCCGCCGTTTTTGCGGATGAGTTTATGTTTCTGCATTTCGGGGAACGGGTCGTCGCCGACACCGACCATCATCTGGCCGATGGAGGTTATGTCACGTTCATTTCCACGGGCGGAAATGGCGTTTGCAGCGAATTCTTCGGATGTTTCTTCGATTCCGTATACGGGTGCCACTTCTTCCATTTCGCCTTTTAAGAGTTGGATTGCTACTTCTTCTTCGGTGAGTTTTGTGTCGCGTGAGTATGAGGCGCCGGGTTCGGCCAGGAGGATGACCCGGCCGATGTCATGGTAGTCCGGCCGGCCGGCCCGCCCCATCATCTGATGGAATTCCTGTACGGAGAGCCAGTTGATGCCCATTGCAAGTGCATCAAAGATTACCTGACTTGCGGGGAAGTCAACGCCGGCGGCAAGGGCGGCGGTTGTTACGACGCAGGCGAGTTTGCCTTCTTCGAATTTCTTTTCGACCTGCCGCCGTTCCTGTGAGGTGAGGCCGGCGTGGTAGGGGGCGGCGGTTGCGCCGATGGCGTCGGCAAGGGTGTGGCAGCGGCTGCGTGCGTTGGTGAAGACGATGGTCTGGCCGTGATATCCTTTGGATGAGATTTTATTGAATTCTTCAAAGACGAGTTTTTTGATGTAGGGGATTTTTGCGTCTTTTTCAGTGAAGATGAGGTGGCGTTCCAGTGCGACCGGGCGATCGGCGTAGGAGACGAGCGAGGCGTTGAGTTTTTTGGCAAGGATGTGCGGGGAGCCGATTGTTGCGGAGAGATAGAGGAACTGGGCTTTGGGGGCGATGTATTTGAGCCGGGCGATGAGTCCGTCGAGCCGGTGGCCGCGTTCGGGGTCTTCGAGTGTCTGTACTTCGTCGATGACGACGGTGGCGATATTTTTGAGGTTGGTGCCTTTCCTGAGGAGGTTGTCTACTCCTTCGTAGGTGCCGACGACAATGCCGCCGCCGGAACCGCGGTTGCCGACGGCCCGTGTTTCGGGAAGGTTCAGCCGCGAGGAGCCGGTCATGATGGAGGTCTGGGTGATGTCTTTATATTTTTCAGAGAACCGGTCGTATTTCTGGTTGGCGAGTGCGACCAGCGGTACTAAGAAGAGCATTCGTCCGCGGTTTTCAATGTAGTTTTTCAGGCCGGCCATTTCGCCGATGAAGGTTTTTCCAGAGGCGGTTGCGGCAACGACGAGGAGGTCTTTTCCATAGAGCAGTCCTGCTTCGACGGCGAGCTGCTGGGCGGGCATGAGTGACTGAACGCTGCACCGGTCGATAAATTCCCGCGGGAGCGGGAGGTTTTCAATGCGTTCGGTGGGGGTTTGTTCGTGTGCTTCGAGGCAGTCGAACATGGTTTTTTTGGTGTCGAGTGAGTCGGGCTGGAGGATGGCAAGTACCATGTCGAGGTCGCGGTATTCTTCGAGCAGGTCTTCGATGTGGGTCTGGGTTCGTTTGCCGAGTTTTTTGATGTGGGCAAGTTCACGGCGGAGTTCGCGTTTGGCGCAGTCAAGACATACATATTCTTCGCCGCAGCGGATGCGGGCGGCGTCGGTGAGGGGGGTGAGGCGGTCGTCGAGGAGGCAGGTGCGGCATAGGGTTATTTTTTCCCAGGGGATTTGCATGCCGCGCAGGAAGTCCTGAAATTCCGGGAGGGTTTCGGTGAGCTGAACGGTTCCGTTGGCACGAAGGACGGTGATGAATTCTTTGGTCGGGGTTTTTTGAACGTGTGAGGCTCCCGGCCGCCGGACGAAAAATTCAGACGGACGCATGCCTTTGGTGGTTTGTTCGAGTTCTAAGGTTCCGACGTGTTTTATTTTTCCTTCTTTTTTGTCGTCACAAAAGAATATTTTGTACCCTTTTTTATAGGGCTGAACTATGGTTGTCACGCTGTTATTTCACCAGTTCGTGAATTGTGTAGCTGAGGCCGGCGGTTTCAAGGCGTTTGAGGAAGTCGGTGAATTCTTCGTCGACGATGAGCATGAGGCAGTGGAGGCCGTGGAAGGCGGCTTCGATGACGCCTTCGCGTGCGCCGTAAAACATGTCGGCGGTAACGCCGGATTTTTTGAGGGCGAGGTAGGCTTCAAGGCCGACGGCGCCGATGATGTCTGCGTTTTTGGCGAGGGGGGCGAGCAGGGAGATGTCAATGGTGCCGGAGCCGCCGCGTTCAATGCGGGGGACTTTGGCGACGTCGACTTTGCCTTCGGTGTGTTCGATGATGCCGGCAAGGCGTGCTACGCCGACGTCGTTGCCTTCAGATGCGTTTGCAGCGACCATGCCCATGGCGGTCTGCGGTTTTTTTCCGGCGTAGAGCCAGCCGTTTTTCATGTAGACGCCGACTGAGTCGCCTTTTTTGAGGTCGGTGTCGGCGAT
>CAZAWD010000191.1:0-2626 GCA_964488725.1 uncultured Methanomicrobiales archaeon
GATGTTAAGCTTGCTCTTCGTCCGACGAGTGAAACTGCAATATATCCGATGTATGCTCTCTGGGTCCGGTCACATGCGGATCTTCCGCTGAAACTGTATCAGGTTGTTAATACTTTCCGGTCTGAAACCAAACATACCCGTCCGCTGATTCGTCTGCGGGAGATTACGTCTTTTATGGAGTCGCATACGGTTCATACCGACTGGGAGGATGCAAACCGTCAGGTTGAGTATGAGCTGGGTCTGGCTGCTGAGTTTTATCAGGAACTGGGTGTGCCGATTATTATTTCGAAACGTCCCGACTGGGATAATTTCCCGGGAGCGGATTTTACGATGGCAATTGATGCGATTATGCCTGACGGCCGCACGCTTCAGATAGGTACCGTGCATCATCTGGGCGATCATTTCTCAAAGACGTACAATATTACGTATGAGGATGTTAACGGTGAGCAGAAACTTGCTTCGCAGACGTGTTTTGGTATTTCGGAACGCTGTCTTGCGGCGGTGATAGCGGTTCACGGTGATGATAAGGGTCTTGTTCTGCCGGCGACGGTTGCACCGACGCAGGTTGTGATTATTCCGATTATTGTCGGTAAACGCGGGGATGAAATTATGGCGGCCGCAGCAGCACTTGAAGCCGAGCTGAAGGCAGCGGGTCTGCGGGTAAAAACCGATGCCCGTGATATGCGGCCCGGTGCGAAATATTATCACTGGGAGCTGCATGGGGTGCCGCTGAGAGTGGAGCTTGGTCCGCGTGATATCGATAATCATCAGGTTGTCTGTGTTAACCGTCTGGGTGTAAAGTCTGTTATCCCGCGCGAAAATGCCGAAGCGTCGGTCCGGAAACTTCTTCAGGATGCGCACGATCAGATTCTGGAAACAGCAGAAGAGTATCTTCAAAGCCATCTGATGCACGCAGAGACTATAGATGAGGCAAACGCCAAACTCGATGGTAATGTTGTTGTGGTTCACTGGTGCGGCGATCGCGGGTGCGCTGATAAGCTTGAAGAGCTGACGAACTCAACACTTCTTGGAACAGAAGTGAGAAGTAAGTATGTAACGAACGATGAGGGGAGATGTATTATCTGCGGTAAACCGGCGAAGTCTGCTCTTGTTGGTCGTTCATACTAATATAAGGGGGAGGTCTTCCCTTTTTTTATTTTATAATAGGAGTATATATGACAAATGTATTTATCAACACCCCGTCGCCCGCTGAAACCGCCGCTGATCGTCTTGATATTGAAGCAATGGAGCGTAGTGTAGGGTTTAAGGAACGACGTTATATTGAGGAGCTTCGTATTCTGACACGGTCAACTGCTGTTGATTGTATTATTGATGACCGGTTCGGCCGGATTATTTATATTATTAAGCCGGGTGATATGGGGCTTGCTATCGGGAAAGGCGGCGATAATATTAAGAAGCTGAGCCGTGTTCTGGGAAAACGTATTGAGATGGTTGAGTATAATGAAGCCCGTGAGGAGTTTGTGGCAAATATGTTTAAGCCTGCCTGTGTGTCGGTTGTTGTTTTTGGTGAGGGGACCGGGCCGGTGGATGTTCAGGTTTGCGATTCGTCGAATTTCGGGCTTGCTATTGGTAAAGGCGGTGCTACGATTGAAAAAGTACGGATTCTGGTTCGACGGTTTTACGGTCGTAACGTTGGCGATATTGTGATTACCCAGGGGGCAGGACAGGTATGACGGATGCCCGGGTTTTTGATGAGTTGTGGCAGGTTATCTGCGAGCGTGCTGAGTCGTCGTCTCAGGAGAAATCGTATGTTCGTCATCTTTTGTTTCATGAGAAGGGGATTGATAAGTCTCTTGAGAAGGTTGGCGAGGAGTCATGTGAGTTTGTGCTGGCGTGTAAAAACGGACGCGAGGATGAAATTGTCGGAGAGGCGGCTGATGTGGTGTTTCATCTGATGGTTGCGCTGAAAGCGGCAGATGTTGATTTTGGTCTTGTTGAAAAGGAGCTGGAAATCCGCCGTGCCGGTATGCATCTGCATGATTAATTTTTTCTGAAAAATAAGAGGTATCAGGTCTCTTTCTTTTTTACCAGTCCGGTTTGGATTCTGGATGCCGGTTCGTCGTTGTCGATTGCGACGGTTATGCCGATGAGGTATGCGTTCATGCGGTCGATTGCTTCGCGGTTGTGGGTGTCGGCGGTGACTGCCCGCTGATAACAGGCATATGCGCTGTCCCGTTCGCCTTGCAGGTCATGTACTTTTCCAAGTTCGGTGAACGCCCGGCTGTCGTTTGGATGGGTTGCTGTCCAGTTGGTGAGAATCCGCAGTGCTTCGTCATATGCACCTTTGCGGCGTGCGTCGATTCCTGCATCTACTGTTTCGTTGTCGGTTTGTGTCCGGCGTTTGGGGGGCGGGGTGAAGTTGTTTGAGGCACGTTTTTTCCGTTCAATTCTGTCTTCCTGTTCTTTTGTTGCCCGCCGCGGGGCAGCGGGTTCTTCCCGGAGGATTTCACGCTGTAGTTTTTGGGGGGTGTTGGCCGGGCCTGTTTTGCCGGCGGCGCGGATCCGGTCTTTTGTGTGTTCGTGTTTGGCAATTGCGTTTTGTTCTGTCCGTTTTGCGACCCATGCAGGTACTGCGTCTGCTTTTGTTTTTCCGGGTCCTTTTTCT
>CAZAWD010000192.1:0-2623 GCA_964488725.1 uncultured Methanomicrobiales archaeon
GACGTCACGGGCGTTTAAGGTTATTCCGTCGTAGGTCACGCCGCTTATCTGGAAAACAATAGAAAGCCCGCCGAAGAGAAGAATGCCGATAAGGATGCGAACCGGTTTAGGAAGCCTGCCGCTGTCAGGATTTAACAATCCCGTTTTTCCCAGAATAAACCCGAGAAGAAGGGCGAGTCCTGCGTTCAAACAAAGAAAAATAATGAGCATGGTGGTATTTGCATCCATCTGATATAACCTCGTTTTTAGCGGGTGTATCATTTGCATCATGAGAACTTAAGGATATCTTCTCAGTCAGCAATACTATTTGTTATATATAATTGTAAGTTGAATTATTACCTATATTCCTTCTATGGCGCCGCACAAAGCCAAACCCCGGACAATATTCAGCGAAGATATTCTGGACGACCTTGCCGTTTCCAGCCCGCTGCGTTTTGTTCCGGCCGGCCTCAAATTATGTGTCTGTGTATCGGCGATAATCCTCGCGGTCGCTTCGCCTGAACTATGGCTGCCTTTGTTCGTCAGCCTTGGTATGGCCGGCGCCGCGTTGATTTTTGCCCGCGTCCCGCTGAAACTGTATCTTTCGCTTCTGACCATTCCGCTCACCTTCGGGCTGACCGGTGCGGTCATTATCCTGCTGCTCACCGGCGGCGGAGATCCGCTTATTCGTTTCTTCTCCTTTGGCATGTATACCGTTCAGATAACCACCGCCTCGGTTCATCTGGCCCTGCTTGTTCTTGCCCGGACGCTGGCCGGTATGTGTTCGTTGTATTTCCTGGCCGTTACCACCCCGATGATATCTCTGTTTGGTGTGTTTAGCCGTCTGCATTTTCCGCAGGCTGATTTACCGCTACATCTTCGTTTTTATCGGCGAAGCTATCGGTATTCACAACGCTCAGGTCATGCGCGGAGGATACGGCAGATGGAGAGACTGGATTCCGGCATTTTCCATGCTCGCCTCTATGCTTTTCGTTCGCACATGGGAAAAAGGAGAAGCAATATTTCTGTCAATGAACGCACGATGCTATGACGGATGTATGGTGCTGCCCGAGGATGAAGGGCACGTATCGGTGAAAGCTGCTCTCGTCTCTGTTTCATTTATCGGGATTCTTATTATTATTCTTATACTGGAGATACTCTTATGACCGAGATTCTAACGTTTGATTCTGTTTCCTACTCGTATGCCGGCCGGCCCCGGTCGCTTGATTCTGTTTCATTTCATATTACCCGCGGCAAAAAAATAGCGGTGGTCGGCCCGAACGGTGCCGGTAAAACGACGCTTCTTTTGATGTGCAATGGGACGCTTGAACCCGATTCCGGCACGGTTAGCGTTAACGGGGAACCTATTTCATATACGCGTGCGGGTCTTCGTTTGGTGCGGTCGCGGGTCGGGCTGGTTTTCCAGAACTCGGATGCGCAGGTTTTTGCGCCGAGTGTGTATGCTGATGTGGCGTTCGGGCCGGCGAATCTGCATCTGCCGGGGGATGAGATTGCCGAGCGGGTGCATGATGCTATTTTTGCGGTTGGTCTGTGCGGTTATGAAAAACGGCCGCCGCATCATCTTTCCGGCGGTGAGAAGAAACGGGTTGCGATTGCGGGGATTCTGGCGATGAAGCCTGATCTGCTGGTGGCTGATGAGCCGACGGCTTCACTTGATCCGGCGACGTCGGCTGAGATTATGGACCTTTTGGATGAGCTGCACGAGGACGGCACGACTATTCTTTTATCGACGCATGATGTCGAGCTTGCTTATACGTGGGCGGATGAGGTTATTCTTCTGGCAAACGGCCGTGTTCTTCATCAGGGTCCGCCGGCTGAGGTGTTTACGAACGAATCTTTGATGAAAACCGCCCGGCTGACCGCACCGGTGCTGCTGGATTTGTATATAGAGCTTGTTCGCCGCGGGATTCTGGCGCCGTCGGCGGCACCGAAAGGTATCCCCGGTATGACACGGCTGATTGAAGGGTCGTTTGAGGGGACGGCGGGCACTATTTATCTTGCTGATACCGATGCCCTCACGCCGGCGTCTCTTCATTCTCTTCTTGAGATGCAGACCGGCCGGCATACCGGCGCTATGGGGACCCGGTCGAAGAAGCTTTGTTATATTTCGGAGGTTGTGCCGGAGTTTACGTATGGTGTTATTGATAAAGCGCTTCTGGCGGCGATGATAGGTGAAGATACGCTGATTCTGACCTGCGGGGGGATGCTTGAGCGGGTTGCGCTGCGGGCAAAAAAATTTGAGGAGGAGAGCGGTGTTTTAGTGTCGGTGGTTCTGCTGTAATTTTTAGTATTACTTCGATAATTTTAGCAGTCTAATAAAACCATTTATCTCATCCCGTCATACGTAATAGTATGCGTCCGAAGAATGTATTATTGGCCAGTTTCCTGCTGCTGGTTCTGTGTATCACCGCAGCGGGGTGTGTGACTGCAAATCCGCCGGTGAGTCCTGCTGATTCGTCAGCTGATCTGAAGCCGGTGTTGTCGGTTGAAATTGATAAAGGCGCTGTGTCTCTTGCGCCGGGCGATACGATTGAGTTTGCGATTCTGTCGAATCCGACGACCGGATATTCATGGCATGTTGTCAGCTCTGACGGCCTGACCGTTACCGAGAATTTCATTGCAC
>CAZAWD010000193.1:0-2621 GCA_964488725.1 uncultured Methanomicrobiales archaeon
AACTCACCAGTGGACGGCTCGACAAATAATGAAAGCATGTTTGGATCAAGTGCGGTCAGTCCTGCACCGCCGCCTGACACCAGCACCATAATTGCAATAACCGGCACCAGAACCAGAGCAAAGAGCATTAAAAAACCCTGAATGGTGTCTGTCAGACATACCGCACGGAACCCGCCGGTAAACGTATAACAAACCACAATAACCGCACCGATAATCATACCAATTGTATAATCAACCCCGAAAATGGAATTAAACAGTTTACCGCCGGCAACAAACTGTGATGCCGTATAAACTACGAAAAATACAATCAAAAATATCGATGATATGGCTGAGATATATGCTTTTTTATCTCCGAACCGGTTCTTAAAAAACTCAGGAATAGTTATCGAATCTTTCGCTTTATGGGTATACACACGCAGGCGCTTTGCAATAAATTTCCAGTTCAGATACGTGCCGATAGCAAGACCGATGGCCGTCCATCCGGCCGATGAAAGACCCGAAACATATGCCAGACCCGGCAGACCCAAAAGGAGCCACCCGCTCATATCAGACGCTTCTGCCGACATGGCAGTAACCACACGATGCAACTTTCTGCCGCCAAGAATATAATCATTAGCGGTCTGATTCTTTCTCATATAGAAGAATCCAATATAAATCATTACGCCGAAATATAAAATAAAGGCAGCAATAATTCCAATTATGTTCCAGTCTACCACAATAAAACTCCTATGACGATATTTCCCCCCACACCACGGATGGAAACATCAAATAACTTTATCGGTTACACGTTTGTTTCAATAATATATATGTGCTGTGACACGCGAATAATAAGTTATGACAAACGAACCGATGACAAGAGAGCGTGCATACACTATTCTCGGAGTCCCTGAAGGCTCGGATTTCAGAACAGTATCTCTGGCATTTCGGGATTTACGTGAGAGGTATCATCCGGATGTGAATCCGTTCCGCAGAAAAGAATATGCAGAAGCAGTTGCAGCATTTGAGTTTCTGCAAAGACATGATTTCTAACCTTCATCACACCAATCCCCACATCTTTATGTCATGGGCGCATACATAAAATATAGCAATGCACCTCGTTGAAACAAAAAAACTCTGCTATTCATACAGCACCTCAAAAAAACCGGTTTTATCTGATATTAATTTTATTGCTGATGAACGGCAGCGCATTGCCGTTCTCGGCCCGAACGGGGCGGGTAAAAGCACACTCTTTCGGCATTTTAACGGAATCCTAAGACAAAAATCAGGTGAGGTGCTGATTGAAGGAAAACCAATTTCAAAAGAAAATCTCGCGATGGTCCGCCGGACCGTAGGTCTGGTATTTCAGAACCCGGACGACCAGGTTTTTTCAACGACGGTGGAGCAGGACATCGCATTTGGGCCCTACAATCTGGGGCTGGACGATGAAACGGTCGCGCGGAGAGTAGATGCAGTGTCGCACATGCTGGGACTCGAAGAACTGCGTGACCGCGCCCCGCATCATCTTTCAGGCGGCGAAAAAAAACGCGTGGCAATTGCCGGGGTGCTCGCTATGGAACCGCGGGTGCTGGTGCTGGACGAACCGACCGCCGGCCTTGACCCGCTGGGAGTAAAAGAGTTGTTCGGATTTTTAAACGCCCTGCCCGATACGCTCGGCTGTACGGTTATTTATTCAACTCATCAGGTTGAGCTGGTGCCGGAGATGGCAGATATTGTTTATGTGATGGAAGGGGGAGCGGTTACCGGTTGCGGGACGCCTGAGGAGATATTTATGCAGGATGATCTGCTGACCCGGGCACGGCTTGAACTGCCGGCGGTCCCGCGCCTGCTACGTGCGCTTCGGGAGAACGGCGTGGAAATTGCGCCTGCATATACCTATCAGGAGGCCGAGGATGCGCTGCTTCGTGCGTTTGGAAAAACGCCTCGTGCTCATGCTGATCCTGAAGAAGTAGTATCAGCTTCCCATCCGCATATTCACCCGCATCCTCATTCACATACCGGTACGGTTGAATTATGACACTCATCGACGACCTGTTTGACATTGAACGGGAAGCGGGACGGCAGAGTCCGTTGCACTCGCTGGATGCAAGAGTGAAACTGATTATCTGTCTTGCCGGTCTTTTAATAACCGTTCTTCTTCCGTACTCGCTTCCCGGAAACTCAGTGATTCCGTGGGCGCAGGTATTTTCGTTTGCAATTTTATATTTGCTTTTTTGGATGCTCTATATACTCTCGGGCTCGTCTCTTCGGTATTATTTTGTGCGTCTGGTAATTATCATCCCGTTCGGGCTGTTTTTTATTATCCTTCAGCCGTTCTTCATGAATCCCTATTACGATACCTACCATATTCTGGTAACTCTGCCATTTGGAATTTCAATATATACCGAGTCTCTGGTGTTTGCGGGAATGTTGCTGTTGAAGTTTATAATATCACTGTCCTTTATCATTCTTCTCTCGGCAACAACTACGATGCAGAAGATGGTGGAGGGAGCTGCACGCATGCATGTCCCGCGGCTGTTTGTCTCGGTGATGAGTCTGACCGTACGATATATCTTCGTGTTCGGCCTGATTTTCCAGAAAATTATGTCAGCGTTTGCAGCCCGGTCCTTTAATGCTGTATCCCG
>CAZAWD010000194.1:0-2603 GCA_964488725.1 uncultured Methanomicrobiales archaeon
GGTTTGGTGCAGCGCTGTTTGCAGCGCCCAATACGAGCGCGATTATGGGGGCTGTTTCCAAACGCGACTACAGCACGGCGTCGGGGATTGTTGCGGTGATGCGGCAGGTTGGTATGATTCTTTCCATGGCGGTCTGTATGAGTATGATTGCACTGTTTGTCGGAAGTACGGAGTTGCTCGGGCCGTCAATGTATGCAGAGTTTACGCTGGCACTGCAATGGTCGATGATTATCTGTGCGGGCCTTGCGTGTGCGGGAATTTTATTTTCATGGTTCCGCGGTCCGGCGCCGGCCGGAGAGGAGTGAATCAATCCGGCAGGGTGCTGATGCGGGTGTTTCGCGATTTGGAAATTGTTGAACAACTTGGATTGGGAGTTTCAAGAATTCTGAAAGCATACACAAAAGACGTATTCATAATCTCTGAAAATTATATCTGTGTTGTTCTACCGTTCACAAAAGAATATGATGTAGATAAGCAGGTTGCCGATCAGAAAAAACAGACAAAAAAACTTTGAATTAAAAAATAAACCTGAAAACAGGTTTGATGTTGGCGAACAGAAAATACCGGACAGATATGCCGATCAGAAAAATCGAACAGAAAATACGGGTAAAAAAAGATTTGAATTAAAAAACAGTCCTAAAAACAGGTTTGATGTTGGCGAACAGAAAATGCCGGAGATATATGCCGATCAGAAAAAGATTCTGGAACAAAGACGTGCCGATATTTTGAAGTTAATAATATCAAAACCAAATATAACCAGTCTGCTGTTCAAAGACAAATATCTGAATTAACGTAATGCTTGCCTCAACAAGGTCCTCCGGCACTACTTTTATCGGGCCTGAAAAACAATACGATAGACGGAAAAAACAGTGCAGCTATCTATGAACAAAATGATTGCCTTCTGCGGACTCGACTGCGAAAAATGCGACGCGTATCTCGCCACCGTCACCAACGACAACGCCCTGCGTGAAAAAACAGCAAAGCTCTGGGCTGAGATGAACAACGCGCCCATCACCCCTGAAATGATAAACTGCATGGGGTGCCGTGCGGACGGCGTAAAAACGCCGTAATGTGACAGCATGTGCGAAATACGGAAATGTGCCCTGAACAAAGGCGTTGAGACCTGCGGCAGCTGTGCCAAACTTACCGCCTGTTCAACCGTCTGCGGGGTGCTTGAAAACAGCGCGGAAGCCGCTGCAAATCTCAACCATATCAGATGAACCTTGAAACCAAACGGCTTATCCTTCGTCCGTGGCAGAACAGCGATGCAGAGGATTTATATCACTACGCCTGCGACCCGCGCATCGGCCCTATCGCCGGCTGGCCGGTTCATACGAGTGTGGAAAACAGCCGTGAGATCATTCACGGCGTACTATCCGAACCGGAAACCTATGCGGCGGTGCTGAAAGAAACAGGAAAAGCTGTCGGCAGTGCAGGCATCCTCTTCGCCGGCCGGGGAAATGCGCCCATGAACGAAACAGAAGCCGAACTCGGCTACTGGATAGGCGTTCCCTACTGGGGACAGGGGCTGATCTGTGAAGCAGTCGACATACTTCTGCGCCGCTGTTTTCTGGATTTAGGATGCAGCGCTGTCTGGTGCGGATACACCGACGGAAACAAACAGTCAAAACGGGTAATGGAAAAATGCGGTTTTCTCTATCATCACACCGACAAAGACAAACCCTGTGCGCTGATGCACGACATCCGCACGGAGCATTTCACCTATCAGACCAAAGAAATGTGGGCATGCAGGTGCGCAGCAAAAGATGATTGAAATTCCCGAAGGTCTGACCCTCGCTGAACAGCTGACCGGCACCGTATCAGGCAAACGCGTTCTGCACGTCCTCCCGCCCACGAAGCTGCATAAATTCTGCTGGTTTTCGGGTGATGCAAAAGAGTATGATAAAAAAATTGCTGGTAGCGTTATTGAAAGCGCTTCCGCGTTCGGCATCTATGTTGAACTTGCCTTTGCCAACGGGCACAAGCTGTGCTTCAACGACGGGGTGAATGTCCGGTATCTAAACGCCGCTGACCTGCCAAACGAGTATCAGCTTCTCATCATGCTTGAGGGCGGCACAGCGCTTTGCTTTACGGTTGCCATGTATGGCGGCCTTATCCTGCATAGCGGTGAGTATGACAACGAATATTATCTGAAGAGTAAAAAGGCTGTATCTCCCTTTGCGCCGGAGTTTGAAGCGTATTACCGCACCCTGCTTACTGAGAGCAAGGCGTCACTGAGCATGAAAGCATTTCTTGCCGCAAACCAGCGCATTCCGGGTGTCGGCAACGGCACCGTGCAGGACATCCTGTTTGCAGCAGGTCTTCACCCGAAACGGAAGCTTTCGACGCTGACACACGAGGATGAAGAGTTCCTCCTTCGTTCTCTGGTGTCGGTGCTCCGTGAAATGACTGATGCAGGCGGCCGCGATACGGAGAATGATTTGTTTGGGCGGGCTGGGAGATACCAAACAAAAATGTCAAAGAATACGATTGAAGTTCCATCGCCTAGCATTGCATATACACAACCGTATTCTGGGCGGGTCGAACAATTGTTTCCCTGTATATCACAGCCCGGAGCCCAACATTCGGGCTGAGCATCATAA
>CAZAWD010000195.1:0-2603 GCA_964488725.1 uncultured Methanomicrobiales archaeon
CAACCCCTTTGAGCGACAGCTATAATACAGTGATAAACAATATACAATATTATGTGTCCCTGCCTGACATTCCGTACTCCTCATAATTTAAAAAAATATGTGTTTGCTTATAAAAATAAATTATTCACAGTGCTATTTTTTCTTTTTATTATATTATTTGTCGGATTTGCCGGCGCAAGCGATATTAGTGCGGAACTTCCCGCCCCTCCCTACCCTGCCGGCGAAGTAACCACTGTTCCGGTTATAATGACAAATGTGGCAAATCTCTCGGTATTTACCATTGACGTTGCGACCCGCGCAGAAGATTTCGCGGTTGCAATTAATACGTCGCAGACAAATTCCCTTCGCCGGGGGAGTTATATTAACAACGCATACGCAGATGACACGGCACGAATTCTCTGGTATGGCATGCAGCCAATATCGGGTGAGAATGTAATCCTCTTTTATCTTGATATTACCCCTTCAAAAGAGATAACCTCTGATATTTCAATTCCCATACATCCCGTTGAGATAGTAATGAACAATGTGGTTTCCATAGATACAGCAGACCCTGTCCTCCCGGCCGATAAGAAAGAGACAGCCTCTGCGACCGCCACCGTCAGGCCGACTGTTTCAGCAACAAAAACTATCGCGCCCGCCACGCCTGCCACACCTGCCACGCCTGCCGCAACATCCCCGGAAAGCACCGGTTCATCCGCGGTTTCAGAAACAGAACAGCTTCTGCTATCCGGAACGGGGGCAGGCGCACCACCGACTGCAACCCAATCACCGGCAGGTTTCATATCATTGCTGGCCGGACTACTTATCGCATGCACCGCTGCATGCAGGAGAGAAAAACCATGACACGTATTCACCGCATTTTTGGATTTGTATTGATTTGTATTATTGCCTGTCTTCTGACCGGCAGTGTTTCGGCTGACAGCACGTATAGTGCCGCATCCATTGCCTCGTCGCATTCCGGCCTTTCATCACCGGATGCAGCACCAACCGCCATCCGGGACAAAGTAAGCATGGAAGATTCGGTATCCGGCTACTCATATGGGTATATCGATCCGAATCTGGTGATTAATGTAAGCAGTTATCCCTACGGCGGGCCGGGCTCTGCCTATCTTGACCGTGCAGGAGTACTTCCGGCGGCCTATGATCTGCGTGAGTCCGGGCGAACCCCTGCACTCAAACAACAGGGGCAGTATGGATCATGCTGGACGTTTGCGTCCCTTACCGCCGCCGAGTCAAATCTTTTAACTGATAACCGGGAACTCTATGAAGGACTGGTGCTTTCCGAGCGGCATCTTGCGTATTTTGTGAATCATCAGGAGGATATCAATGATATATCAAATCCCCTGCCCGGTCTGACCGGTCTTCGCGGCGATTCCTTCCACACAATTCCGCAGGATAAGTATCTCGATAAGGGGGGAAACGCGCTGATGGCGACCTATTATCTTCTCTCATGGATGGGGGCAGTGGAAAACTGGCAGGCTCTGTATTTCCCCTACCACACCATGACCGCACTGCCGGGTGAGTCGGCGCTGAGAGCAGACGCGGTGCATGTGCAAAACGTCTCCATGGTAAATATCACTGACAAGACCGCTGTAAAACAGATGCTTATGGAGTACGGGGCGGCAGCGGTGTCTATTTGGATGGAGCAGGATATCTATGCAAAGAGACTGACGGATAATACGTCGGCTTATTATTGTCCCTCTGCCTCATCCTCAAATCATGCGGTAACGCTTATCGGATGGGATGATAATTTCGCCATGGAGAATTTTGCCCAGACGCCGGCAGGAAACGGGGCGTGGCTGATACAGAACTCGTGGGGCGAAGGGCCGTATTCCTATCTCTGGGTTTCCTATTATGATTCGCTGATGACGATGAGCGGCAGAAATGCGTATTTCTTTGATGCGGAACCCGCAGATAATTATGATACTAACTATCAGTATGACGGCGGGGAGGCAGGATACCAGTATGTCTGGTATACGGGGGTAAAGAGTCTGTCTCTTGCGAATGTGTTTACCGCTGAATCCGCTGAAACGCTGGAAGCTGTTGCGTTCATGACGGTTCAGCCGGATATCAGCTACTCAGTTCAGATTTATACCGGGCTCACAGATGCAGCGAACCCGGCAAGCGGAACTGTGGCGTTCACGTCCGCACAGAGCGGACTTAGACAGTATGCCGGATATCAGACGGTTAAACTGAATACGCCGGTGCAGCTGGGTGCAGGAGAAAAATTTTCAGTGGTTGTTACGCTCTCGTCCGCGACGGAAGATGTGCAGATTCCGATTCATCGGTCATCTGAAGACTCAGGGCAGACTACCGTCTCACATGCTGAAACCGGCCAGAGTTTTGTCAATCCGGGTAATGGGTGGGCTGACCGGAGTGCGGGCGGAATCAATCTTCGTATCAAGGCGTTTACCTCTGATGTGGTGAAAACACCGGTCTTTGCCGGCGGAATCGGGACGAAAGAAGACCCGTATCTTATATCGGATGCTGAGCAGCTGGATGCAGTGCGCTATGGCCTATCTTCTCATTATAAACTCATAAAGGATATTTCACTGAGCGGGTATGCGGCAGGCGAAGGCTGGGCACCTATCGGAACGGACGGG
>CAZAWD010000196.1:0-2597 GCA_964488725.1 uncultured Methanomicrobiales archaeon
GTAACATTTTGTTTTTTGGCAATCCGGGACAACCCGTATGACAGAGAAAGCAGCGACCGCCAGCTGGCCTCATCGTTAAAATAGGACAGATACGGGGTCAGTGAATCAAGATACACGATCGAATACGGCTCAACACTGCCCAGCATATTGGCCATTACCGTAAATCCGCCAAACTCATCCGAAGGCGGCATGTTAAGCAGATGTTCGGTAATGGATTTATCAGTATACCACCGGGGAGGAACAATACTCCGGGAAAAGAATGACTCGCCGAAATCTATATATTTAACCCGTTCTTCAAATGCACGGAGATCAGTTTCATTCTCCAGCGACAGAGAAAACTGTAATAATAACTGACCATAAAATGTTTCTTTACTCATTTTCTGAGTAATATAATATATTTTTTCAGGAGGAATGATATTCGCCTCCTCCTGAAACCCTTCTGCGGCCTGACGGACATAGTTAACAGTCGAGGTCTGAGCCATTTCCTGAGCTCCCGCACCCGGCTCGCATACGACCAGAATGGTTGAACCGACCGTCAGCCCTCCGTTGAGAACTTTGTCCAGTGACGGAATATATGTTGGAACACGGGTAAGTCCATTAGATGTGGTCGACGAAGACATGATAGTTCACTTATTCACTATTATTGACGTGAGAAAAGATATAAGTATCTCCCTGTCGCTGAATCAGATAACCTGTATGCCGCCGGCACGCATCATAGGAACCACTGCTCCGGTGAATGTCCGGGCTGTTTCTGAGATTACAGGGCTGTCATTGAGAATGTCAAAGATGTTACCTGAAATCATTGCTTTTTTAACCGGGTTGATAAGCTCTCCTCCCTCTGCCGTGAATGCATTCGCCACTTCGACCGAGAACTCACCGGTCAGCGGGTTGGCGGTATGTGCTCCTATCACTTCGCGGATATAGAGGCATGGTTCGCTGAGTACATCCGCGGTGGGTGCGATGATGCGCAGACAGTGCGGCGCAATAGTGGTTGCACCGTTGGATGCACGAAGGGCATGAGCCGTTGAGGCAACCCCTGCCTGTGCCGCTGTTTTTTTATCATACATGAACCCGGAAAGCACGCCGCCTGAGATTATATCGAACGGACGGGTGGGTGTTCCTTCGGTATCAAACCGACGCCATGCTTCTCCCATGGGATCAGTCGGGACATCGCGGATAGAAAGTGCGGGCGCGGCTACGGTATCTCCGATTCGTCCGGCGTAGATTGATTTACCGGATAAAACATTTTTGCCGTTGACCGCCTCAGAGAATAGTTCAAGAATGAGAGAGTCAACAACCTGTTCGGAGAATACGACATCGTATTTTTTAGATTCAACCGCCGAACCGCCGCGTGAAGCTGATGCGAAGAACGCTGTCTGTTCACCGATTTTTTCAGGGTTTATCCGCGATAAAAACGGAGACGCATCACTGTCGTACCCGGTTGACGTGCCGGCGATTGCATCCATGCCAAGAGAAATTCCGGTAATACGGCGTTCAAGGCGGACACCGTGACTGTTGGCAAGCACTGATGATCCGCGCAGCAGTGTCACGCCGGCGGTTACCACCCGTGCGTCAGGATACGCGGTAGCCCCGGCATTCATGCGCGCCAGATACGCAGCCGCTGCATCCGGTGTTATTTCAAGGGCCGGGTCGAACGGGTCGTCTCCGGCGGGAATATCGGTTTTATCCGGCAGACCGGTCCATCCCACTACTTTTTCGGAAAGTTTTGCCGAGGAAAGAGCAGATGTCAGGCACTCTTTGGCGCGGGCGGGATCTGAAGAGGCAGATACGCCGATGTGCCCGTCTTTTACAACACGGATGTATATACTGGTTCCTTCATGTTCGAATACGGATGAAACCGCCATCTCACGCTGTTCAAGGGAGAGGTCTTCATACCGGGAAAGATATACTTCCACTTCGTCGGCCGATTTTTCGCCAAGGCTGATTATACGATCAATATCAATTTCACTCATTTCCGGCACCTCCGACGGTTGCTTCGGTAAGATATACGTGCGGTGCACCGTCCGATACCGGAACCGCCTGACCTTTGCCGCACATACCCGAAGACATCTTCCGTTCCCTGCCGCAGAGACCAATGTTGTGCAGGACGTGGAGAATATCTCCGGATAAGGAGACGTCACGCAGCATTTTGGTGGCCGTTCCCCGTTCAATAAGATATCCGTATTTGGCGTTGAACTGGAACACACCCCGGCCGGGGTCAACCTGTCCCCCGCGGCTGCCGATCAAAAGAATCCCGTTTTTACATTCTTCGAGAATTTCTTCATAGGTCGCGTCGCCTTCTTTGATATAGGTATTGCTCATGCGGACTAATGGCTGCATTCCGGGTTCGGCACGGGCATGGCCCGCGTCGCCCGAATCCAGACCTACGGCGGCGAGGGTTTCACGTGAATGCATAAATTTATTGACAACACCGTTTTTAATAAGTTCGGTCGGTCCGCAGGCAATACCTTCGGCGTCGAAGGGTTCGTAGCCGTAACCGTGCATTGAGGGGTCATCAATTATGGTTACCAGAGGAGATCCGACGACCTGCCCGCGTTTGTCGCCGAGGACGGAAATGCCGTCGCGTATCTGATCAC
>CAZAWD010000197.1:0-2550 GCA_964488725.1 uncultured Methanomicrobiales archaeon
GGCTCAAACGAAAGTGCTCCGCCCTCGGCCATATCGCCGTTAAAGGTGCAGCGGGAAAGCTGTTTTACCAGATTCTCCGGCGCACTATTAAGAGCCAGTGCCAGCGCTTTTCTGCTGGTTACGGTGTTCATCACACAGCGGTGACCACCGGCATCTTCAAAGACCAGCATCTTATCGGTTTCAAACGCCCGTGCAGGCGCTTCATACTCCAACGACACCGGCTCATGAATGACATCTGCCAGCCCTGCATCAATCATTTTTTGAATAAACTCACGCATATTTATTTCAGCTCCATCGTTTTCCGACATCATGCTCCACTCCGCAGTGATCGAGAATGCGGGCAACTATCATATCTGCCACATCCTCAAGCGTCGCCGGCTGCATATACATCGGCGGCGACGCCGGCATAATAACCGCTCCGGCATCATGCGCTGCAAGCATATTAACCAAATGCACCCGTGAATACGGCGTCTCCCGCGGAACAAGAATCAGCCGCCGTTTTTCTTTCAGGCACACATCAGCCGCCCGGGCAATCAGATTATCAGCATACCCGTTGGCAACCGCAGACAGCGTTTTCATACTGCACGGCACAATAACCATCGCATCGCAAAGAAAAGAACCGCTCGCGATATCTGCGGCAAGACAACTGTTCTCTTCGTATTTCGCAGGATAACCGCTCAGGTCAATGCTCTCCAGTCCGGCGACTTCCCGTGCGGCGTCGGAGATGACAATATAGGTCTCCGCCCGGCCGCAGAGAGCGTCAAGAAGCCTCTTTGCATACAGCATACCGGACGCTCCGGTTACGGCGACGACGATTCGTTTCATATCTACTCATTAATTAGCTCTGAGAGCTTATGTTGTTTTGTCGGTTTCTGAACCCCGAGAACATCCGCAGCCGCCGAAGCGACCCGCTCGCGGTTTTCAGCGTCAGTGTAGACACCAAGCCTCCATTGTTCCTGCCGGGTTTTGTTCATCAGTGAAAGAAGAGGCACAAGCTCTTCAAACGGAATAAGGTCATGACGGTTCTGTACCTGGACCTGCATATGCATCTCCTTTCGAAGCGGCGGGATGTCAAGAATAACCTGGTGCTCTTCAACACCGGCAGATTCTGCGATCTCGTTTTTGAGCCGTTCAATCCCGCTCCCGCGGAGCCGGAGCATACGCGGCATATCAACCAGATCACGTCCGGCGTATACTGCACGTTTATAGAGCCTGCGGCTTCTGATGCGGTTCATGAGTTCACGGGTCACGGCTGAGTCGGAGGTATGAAGAAGCATTGTTGCGCTCAGATCATCCATGCGCATAAACCCGTAAACGTTCCGGGTCGTAAAATGATGGCGGCATGCGAGAAGAAACATCTCCTCGGCAATCCGGCCGACATGATGATAATACACCGACGGACCCATGAGCGTGCGGGCAATTAATAGAGATTCGGCCGCCGGGGTTCCCGACTCTTTGAGAACAAGACCGCCGGTTTTGCGCAGAACAAGAGACTGAATTAGCCGGCCGGTGTCAATATTGCCATACGGCACGCCGGTATAATGGGCATCACGCTGAAGATAATCCATACGGTCAACGTCGAGGTCGCCATGGATAATAGACGCAAGAAAATGATGGCCGGCAACAATACCGGCAATTTCTGCCGGGTCTGTTCCGAGTTCAGCGAGTATTTTTTTCAGCGGGTCCAAAAGAGGGAGGATATTGTCGTGTGAAAACGCTCCGTATTCCTGACAAAGTCGTTCACTTGCATGAGAATAGGGCCCGTGGCCGATATCATGCAGCAGCGCGGCAATACAGACGAGCCGGGTATCTTCTGCATTAAGAGCGAGATTTTTGCATACGGCAGATGCAAGATGCATAGCGCCAAGAGAATGCTCAAAGCGGGTGTGGTTGGCACCCGGATACACCAGATAAGAAAAGCCGAGCTGGCGGATGTAATGGAGACGCTGAACCGATTCCGCATCCAGAAGCGGTATGAGTTCATCCGGCACTTCAATATATCCGTGCACAGGATCTTTTATCTGTTTGGGCATTTAGGCTGTATGACTTGGTTTCTGACCAAGTATATTTTTGATATTTGCCGGGTCTTTGATTACATTAAACGTAATAACTACACTTTTTTCAGCGGTTGCTTTTCCGTTGTCAACGGTGTATGCAGTTACTGTTTTTTCTTTTCCATGGAACGCGTTGATAAACTCATATGCATTCAGATAGTCTCCTTCGGCGGTCCGGATAACCGGAATCTTTGTGCCGTCCGCAAGAGTAATCTGCATAAGTTCAACGCCAAACATTTCTTCCAGTGCGGCGGCTTTCGTTCCGGTTGCGGTTTTAATACCGATGCCGGCAAAACCGCATGCAATCGCGGCGGCAAAAATACCGACGACTGCGATGACGCAGCATACAGAGAGTGCTTTAACCATGTTTATTGTATGGGTTGTATTAGAACAATAATGTTTATGCGGGTTTATTTATGGAGCCCGTCCAATCAACGCTCCACTTCGTCAGACAGGCTTTTATGCTGCACCCCCATTGCAAACAATCATAACCCGT
>CAZAWD010000198.1:0-2526 GCA_964488725.1 uncultured Methanomicrobiales archaeon
CCTGCTGCAAGACCCGCCTGCCTATAATCAGATGAGGAACAGCGGGTTACCGATCAGCGCGATGATCACCGCGGCGGCGGTCATGGGTATCACGAAAGGTATCATCGGAGTGACCCGGATCCTTTCTGCGCCCGCAGCCTCGAGCCTGTCGTAGATTTCCGAGACTTCATCCTGCGTTCCGCAACAAACTATCTCCCCGTCCACCGCATCCTGGAGCGGCCAGACGTGGGATTTCCTGGCCTCCTCCAAGGGCATCATGTAACCGGTGAACATCCCGTCGCCGCTATCGCCGGCGCGTTTGTTGATTATGAAGAAGCGAATGCTGAGGAACATCACTATCACCGTTCCGAAGAAGAGCGTGGACAGCGAGAACGTGAAAATATCGCTCACCAGCCCGTGCTTCACCGGTATCAGGGGGAGGGACCACAGCGACGGGTACGCCGGAAATATGAGTGCCAGACATATCAGGCATTTCACGTCCGCCCCGCCCTGTATAAGACCGAACACGTAAGTCCCGATGTAAACGACATAGCTTATGGGCACCGAGAGCCACGCGGCGAAGAAGACAGAATCCCTCATGTGATACAGTGCCAGAGCAGACAGCACCACCAGGGAGATGTAGAATGGCAGTTTGAACCGGTCGGTATCGATGACGATGTCCACGAGTATCATGAACGAGACGCAGGCCATCACGAAATATTCCCATCTGGCACAGTCTTTAAGCATACACAGCGCGGTGAATCCCACTATACCCGCGGAACCCAGCACTGCCCAGTGGGTGTCGGTTACCTCGCGGGTCCTCCAATCGCTGATGCTGGCGGAAACGAGCACCGCCACCATAACGGCGAACACAGCCAAGGAGATCCATTGGAAGTCCATGCCGCCCCGTATGGGCTGCAACGATATTGTTTTATCTGATGATTTGATTCGTTGTGAGTTCAGACTTTTGCCGAATCACTGAACCGGCAAAATCAAATCAGCGTTTTCACCCCTTTGATTACTCGGGCCGCGTCTGAAAACCCTCCGTGGCCACCCGCGATCGTAAAAACCGTCGTCGCGAACCATCGGAATGGGCGTTTTTCACCAAAAGGATTAACCGTTGCCGCACCATATGCGTGATTCGTCGGGAGCTTGCGCTGGGTATTAGCATATTTGCGCAGGTTCCCGCACACCCGCCTACCGGATTCTCAGGCAGGCGAGCGGTACTTTTCGAAAAGAGCCGACAGCAGCTGCGCGACGAGGAACCTGCATCTGATGCGGACGGTCCTGGTTTTCCGCCTGAGATCTCTGATGTCGAACCTCATCCAGCGTTTCATGGCGCGGTGGACGGCTTCGCACACGTGCCGGCGGGTGTCCTTCGCATCCGAGTCTCCGTCGGCCAGCATGCTCAGGTTCCGGAGATGCATGCCGACCAGCTCCTTCCGTCCGTTGGCACACAGGAACCTCAGAACGAAATCCGCGTCGTTCTTCCTGTTCGGATCGAACCCGCGTTCCCCGCGGAGGCCGTTGTATGCCTTGAGGATACCGCCCCAGTCGGCTTCCGGATGGTGCACCGCCCCCGCAGAATGGCCGCTGGCCAGCACGCAGCCGGTTGCCAGCCAGACGTCCGCATACGTCACGAACGAATCGTACGCGGTGTCGGCCAGGAATGCATCGTTTGCGCATCTGTTATAACCGACGGACGCAAGCTTTCCGATCAACGGCGCTGCCGCCGGGTTGTCGCCGGCGTTGCCGGCAGTCACCGTCATGAACAGCGGGAACCCGTTCACCATGACGATATGGGCCTTGTCCATGCGGATCTCGTAGTGCACGCTGTAATCGGCGTCCGAATTGTATCTGCTGGCTTCCAGCGGGGTAGAGTCGATGGTGAAAACCCTGCCGCCGGACACCTTGAGGACTGCGGCGGCCAGATCTCCGCCGATTCCATCGGCTAGATCGGGCAGAATGTGGTTGGCGAAGTTGTTCAGGGTCCCGACGGACGGGATTTTGAACTTCTCGCAGACCATCGGGAATCCCAAGCAGGCGCAGTCGTGCGCATCCAGATTGGCGCGGAGCCCCTTGTACGTCGTCTCCCTGATCTCCAGAAGCATGTACGCCATGAGAAGCGAGGTCAGGCTGTAGACGATTCCTCCGCGCCTGGGTTTGCGCTTGGCCTCGGCGTCGGCAAGCGTCTTCGACCCGTTCAGGATCAACCTGATGCGGGACAATTCGTCTATGGTCAGTTCGGCTGTGCTGCGGCTCTCTACATCATGCAATAACCTTGGTATTAGCATATTTAAAGAATGCCTTTATAATATTAATACTTATCGAAAAAATTAAATAATAGGAAATTGAAATTGTAACGTAATAAAAAGACAATTGCCCCGATCGGACGAATCAAACAAAGATCCATCTATGCCGATGGCCGGAAACAGCCTGGGTTAAATACGATCAGAAAACTCTGAACTCACAAGTTTTTTGTTTGGCGACCAAAAGGAGACCGAAACATGAGGCTAGCGATAGGAATAGACCTACACAAAATGAAAG
>CAZAWD010000199.1:0-2499 GCA_964488725.1 uncultured Methanomicrobiales archaeon
CATTTTTTTTCTGTCGCAATAATGCGCGCGTTGGTTCGTTGAATGTTGAACTACGCACTCGACAATCGCAAATCACCATGTGCAAACCACAGGGTATATATTCTATTCTACATGATAAATAATGTATAATATAGTCTGCGGGTTTCTTTCCCGCAGTTTGTCATTTATCAATATAATTAGTAAAGGAGTACTGAAATGTCAGGAAAACCGACAACCATGCTTTCTGAAGCAGACGGGTATACCCTGCTGCGGAAGTTTAATGTACCAGCTCCGGCTTTTGAAATCACCACGTCCCCTGATGATGCTGCGAAAGCCGCCGCAAAAATCGGGTACCCCGTCGTCATGAAAATAGTCTCACCGCAGATTATTCACAAGAGTGATGCCGGCGGTGTTATTGTCGGCGTTGCTTCTGATGAGGAAGCAAAGGCGGCGTTTGTAAAGATTACCGCATCTGCTAAAACCTATAATCCCGATGCAGTTATCAAAGGCGTCATCGTTGAAGAGATGGCAAAACCGGGTCTTGAACTTATTATTGGCGGAAAAATTGATCCGGCGTTCGGACGTGTCATTACATTTGGTCTGGGCGGCACGATGGTTGAGTTCTATAAAGATGTCGGCATTCGTCTGCTGCCTGCTGATGACGACGATATCCGTTCTCTCATCCGCCAGATCAGAGGATACACACTCATCAAAGGGTATCGCGGCGATGCCCCCAAGGATGAAGGGTTCCTCTTTGAGACACTCAAGAACGCATGCCGTTTCTTTGAGGAAAATGAGACGGTGGTTGAGTTTGATATTAATCCGCTCAGACTCTATGAACACGGCGGCTGTGCGGTTGATGCCCGGGTTATTGTTCAGGACGACCCCATTACTTTGCCGTCTCATTATAATCCAGATGCCATTGTTCCGCTTGATTATTACAAACCGCGCAGTGTTGCGGTTATCGGCGCATCTGATGACAAAACCAAGATGGGGTATGCCGCCTTCCATAACCTCCTCCAGTTTCCCGGAAGCGTTTATCCGGTTAATAACAAACGTTCTGATATTCAGGGTGTGAAATGTTATCCGACGATTAATGACATTCCAGGTCCGGTTGATATGGTTGTTATTACGGTTCCTGCCCAGTTGGTTCCGGGAATCATGGATGAATGCGGTAAGAAAGGGGTGAAGATGGCGGTTGTTATCACTGCCGGATTTAAAGAGATGAATGCCGAGGGCCGCGCACTTGAGGACCGGATGGTTTCTATTGCGAAAAATTACGGTATCAGAGTTGTTGGTCCGAACTGTCTGGGTCTGATTCTGCCGCCTTATAAGCTGGATACGACCTATGTCGCCACCTCACCGCTGCCGGGAGATATTGCTTTTATCTCGCAGTCGGGTGCAATTGCAAATGCGGTTGTGGGCATCTCCCTTTCCGAAGGCAGCGAGATGGGATACTCGGAAGTCGTATCGGTCGGTAATCAGTGCGATCTTGATTTCCTTGATTATATGAGTTATGCTGCCCGTGACCCGCATACGAAATCAATTATTCTCTATATCGAGGAGATTAAAAACGGGGTGGCCTTCATGGAGATGGCGCGCGAGGTTACGAAACTCAAGCCGATTGTGGCGATTAAGGCAGGGTCATCAAAACGCGGTCAGGCTGCGGCGGCGTCCCATACGGGTTCGTTATCCGGCGCGTACGAGGTATACATGGAAGCATTCCGCAAATGCGGCGTGGTGCCGGTAAAGACGCTGCCCGGAGCATTTCAGGTTGCCAAGATTCTCGGCAGTCTTAAAAAACCTCTGTCCGGCAAGCGTGCGGTGGTAGTTACCAATGCCGGTGGATTTGCGGTTCTCTCGAATGATTACGCAGAGACGTGGGGTATCGAGATTGTTGATCTTCCCAAAGAAATTATCGCCGAGATGGATGCTTTCCTTCCGCCGTTCTGGAATAAGAATAACCCGATTGATCTTCTTGGCGATGCAGATGAAGCACGGTTCCGCGGGGTGTTTGATGTGCTGTGCAGAAACGAGGATTTGTGGGATATTGCGATTCTTGTGAATTTCCCAAACAAGGTTCTGGCACCGGCACGTGTCGGGCAGGTACTGATTGATTATCAGAGTAAGACGGATAATCTGCTGGTCGGATGTTTCGTCGGCGGTGATTGTCTCCAGCCGGGCATTGATTTACTCAATGAAAATAATATTCCGGTCTTTGATGAACTTGAGTTCACATACCGTGCTCTTGGCCATCTGCACTGGACGGCAAAACACTAACTTTTTTAAAATATCAGATATACGAGAAGCGGAAACATTACCACATAGCTGAGCCCGGCGCAAAGGAATAGCCATTCAAATCCGGATAACCTTTTTTTGCGGAAATGTACACTTGAATCCGCCGCATATCCCCGGCAGCACATCGCGGTATACGTCCGTTCCCCCTGATCAAGTGCCCGTATAAAGAGAGAGCCGGCCGCATTTCCGATAACCGTCAGCCGGTATTTCAGCGGCAGACGC
>CAZAWD010000200.1:0-2415 GCA_964488725.1 uncultured Methanomicrobiales archaeon
GTAAATAAATATCGGGGCGCCAAGGAACGAGGTCAAAACAGCCACCGGCAGCACATGCGGCGCAATAATAACGCGGGCAACGGTGCCGGCAACCAGAAGCAGCAGAGCGCCGCAGACAATACTTGCCGGAATGAGAAACCGGTGGTCGTCGCCGACAACACGCCGCATCATATGCGGACAGACTAATCCGACAAATCCAATAATGCCAAGAAACGCAACAACCGTCGCACTGATAAGCGAGGCCGCGATCATGCCGAGGATACGCGTTCGTCCGACGTTTACCCCCAGACCCTGTGCGGTTTCTTCGCCGGCATCAATGGCATTGTAGTCCCAGCGTTTATAGAAGATGTAGAGCGCACAGAGAATTACAATCACGGTGATTATGCCCAGTTCCAGCCAGCTTGCGCGGGATACATCGCCGAACTGCCAGAAGACAATAGAGGCAAGACGGGTATCATCGACGAAGTACTGAATCGCCATCAGGCCTGCGGCAAAGAGGGAGCTGATAGCAACACCTGCAAGCACCATGGTCTCGGGGGTGGCACCGCGTATTTTGGCAATGGCAAGGATAATCACGGTGGTAAGAAGAGAGAAGGCAAAGGCGCAGATGGTTGTCAGATACGGATTGTTTACTACAACCGCATCTGCAATGCTGCTGCCGGTGGTTCCGGCTCCAAAGAGCAGGATACCGATGGCTGCCCCGAATGCGGCGGCGTTTGAAAGACCGAGAGTAAACGGTGATGCCAGCGGATTTCTGAGAACCGACTGCATGGCAATACCGGCAATGGCAAGACCGGCACCTGCAACGACGGCTGTCAGCGCCTGAGGAATCCGGATGTTCCAGACAATACGCTCATAGAGTCCTGTGCCGCCGGCACCGCCGAAGATGGTGGCGATAACATCGGGAATCGGAATTGAGACCGCACCGACCGATACGGCGACAAGGAACATGATTGCCGATGCAGCAATGCCGATGAGTATGGCGGTGACTTTTTTACTAACATACGTCTGGTAGTTACCCGGACGGTCTGATTTTTTCATGCGGTATCCCACCAGATATGGGCGTATGAACCGGTATCAGGGAGTCGGAATTTTCCGTTTTCGAGTTGAATCAGATATTTTTTGAGATGCGCTGATATGATTCTCTTTTGGTCGGCATGAGCAGTTGCGAGACGCCGGAAGTATTCGTTTTGCGCGTCTTCAAAAATATCATACTCATTTTGAGATTTCATCGGGTGAATGGTCATGTTAGCATAAATTTCTTCTTCATACAGGCAGTTCCATATCAGATTTGCATATGAACGCACTACGGGCGGCTCTTCTAGGTGAATGAGGGTCCGGAGTTCCTCTTCAACCTGTACCCATGGCGGGCTGTCAACAAACCAGAAAATATGCACCTGCTTTTTTGCGAGGGCATTCATTTTCTGTAATGCAGATAGAAGGTCGGGGGTGGCAAGTGCAAATGATGAGATGACATAGTCGCAGCTTTCCATCCTTTCAGGAACCAGATTTTCTATGATCGTGGGAATTACCGGAATGTCTGCTGTTACGCCCATATGCTTTGCATACAGGTTCATGCAGTCAGCCATAGCCGCAGACGGTTCAACTACCGTAACCCGGCATCCTTTTTTCGCCAGCGGAACGGCAAGCGTGCCGGGTCCGGCACCGATGTCAAGAACGGTTGAGCCGGGTTCAAAATCAAGGGATGCAAGCTGGTCGCCTGCCCGCTGCATGGTTCCCTGAAGAAGGGAGTTCAGCATGTTTTCGGCGTTCTCTTTTTTGGCGAACCGGTCTGCACTTGATTCATACCCTTTTTTCTGACTGTTTCTGAGATAGTTGCGGTTCCAGATTTCATTGTATGTGTTCATGGTTATACCTTGTATGAAGTGAAGCCCATGTTGTTAATGAACCCGTTCAGCTCGCTGAAAACTGCTTTTCCCACGAAATGTTCATAAATTTCATTGGTCTTTTCAACGGGATCAATGTCGGTGAATCTGTCAGGGAAGAGAACTTTTCCGACATAGTAGGCGTTTGCAAGTGATGACTCGTGGTTTATTCCATTCCATACATACGGGATGGTCACATAGACGCGGTCGTTTGCCGCCGCTTTCATTCCCACATAATTCGGGTCCTCCGAAAGAGATTCAAACGCATTCAGATCAGCTTTGTACCGAAGAGTTGTTGCGTCAATGAAGATGACATCAGGGTTCCATTCAAGAAGTTTTTCTTTGGAAATTTCCACGGCCAGCGTCGTTGTCTTATCCGTGCCGGCGGCGACGTTTTTGATGTTTACATACATAAACGGCGGATAGTTCGGTTCGGTGTAGGTTATGCCGTGCGCCCCGGAATATGCCACCCCGCCGATATAGACGGTTGGTTTTTCGCTGTCTGGTATGTCTTTTGTCCGGTTACCGA
>CAZAWD010000201.1:0-2410 GCA_964488725.1 uncultured Methanomicrobiales archaeon
CATTAACCTCGACCCCATACAGGTCGGCGGCCGGCTCACCCCCGAAGCCATGAAAGCCATGATTGCATGGGGCGACGGCTACTCCGTATGTGACAACTGCCGCAAACCCTTCCGCCTCGACTACATAGAAAAACCGCCCCTCAAAGATTTCCACGTTGACGTCGCCGAATGGCTCGGCATGGCACAGGCCCGCACCGTTCCGGGCGCCCGCCGCGGATTCCAGCAGGTCGCCGGCACCTACGTTGAAAAAGGCGACCCCGTCTTAATCGGTGCACTGGCACACTACACCTCCTACCTCTCAGTCGAAAACCAGAAAGGAATTGTCCGTGAAATCCCCAAAACCGCCGACAACCACATCACCGCCGACGCCGCCGCCGAACGCATTGAAGATGTTATCCGCGAATTTGGAAAAGCTCCCAAACTGCTCTACATCGACCACGTCGACTATCAGTTCGGCAACATGCACGACGTCAAAGCCATTGCAAAAACCGCTCACCAGTATGACATCCCCGTCCTCTACAACGGCGTCTACACCGTCGGCATCATGCCGGTCAACGGAAAAGACCTCGGTGTCGACTTCATTGTCGGCTCCGGCCACAAAAGCATGGCCGCTCCGGCGCCGTCGGGAATCCTCGCCGCAACCGAAGAGCGGGCCGACGAAGTTTTCCGCACCACGCAGATGGAAGGCGACCTCTCCGGCCGGCGGTTCGGCATAAAAGAAGTCGGCATCCTCGGCTGCTCACTCATGGGCGCTCCCATCGTCGGACTGCTCGCATCGTTTCCGGCGGTCAAAGAGCGGGTCAACCATTTCGACGACGAGCTCGCCAACAGCAAAATCATCATTGACGCCCTGCGTTCCATCGAAGGCACCAAAATACTCTCCGAGTATCCGCGTAAACATACACTTACCCGCATCGACACCTCGGAATCGTTCGACGTAGTCGCCCAGACCCATAAAAAACGGGGCTTCTTCCTTTCAAGTGCACTGTCGAAGAAGGGCATCACCGGCATCATTGCCGGCGCCACCAAAGTCTGGAAAATCAACACCTACGGCATGACCAGAAAACAGGCCGGATACGTTGCTGACACCTATCTTGAAATCGCCGAGACCAACGGTCTTTCCATCTGCTAACCCATGTTCTATCATCTGATGGTTACCGACGACTGCAATCTCTGCTGTTCCTACTGCCGGGCAAAGATGTTCGACGAAGAAGACGAACCCGCAGGCTCACCCGGCGCCATTGATGAGACAATCACTGAAAACTTCTCGGCGAACCTGAATGAACTCTATTCATTCCTCGCCAAAGATGACAATGCCGTTCTGACCTTCATCGGCGGCGAGCCGCTGCTCTGTCCCGCACTCATCATGCGGATAATGGATGAAGCCCCGGTGCGCCGGTTCATGCTCCAGACCAACGGAACAAAACTCGCCGCGCTCCCGCCTGCATACATAAACCGGTTTGAGACCATCCGCATCTCAATCGACGGTGACAAACCGCTGACGGACCGCCACCGGGGTGACGGCATATATGACACCGTCACCTCAGCTGCAAAACTCATCCGGGCTCAGGGATTTTCAGGCGAACTCATCGCCCGCATGACCGCCGCAGAAGACACCGACATCTTCAGCGCCGTCACCCATCTGGCAGACACCGGTCTTTTTAGTGCGGTTCACTGGCAGATGGACGCGGATTTTACCGGCGATTATTCCCGGCGGCGGTTTACCGCGTGGGCCGGAGAATACAATGCCGGCATCAGCCGGCTCGTCGCCGAATGGGTTTTGCGTATAGAAAAAACAAAAACGGTTCCCCGCTGGTATCCGTTCCTTTCAACAACCGAAGACCTCCTGCTGAAAAAACCGTCCCGCCTCCGTTGCGGGTCAGGCTACGTAAATTACAGCATCATGACCAACGGATTCATTGCGCCGTGTCCCATCATGGTCGGCATGGAAGATTATTATGCGGGCCATATCAGAACCGCCGATCCCGCCCGCCTGCCGGAAATTCCCATAGGCGAACCCTGTCTTTCCTGCGACATCTACGATTTCTGCGGGGGCCGGTGCCTGTATTCCAATATTGTGCGGCCGTGGGGCGACCATTACACGCTCGTCTGCGACACCGTGCGGGCGCTGCATGATGCGCTGATGGAAAATATCCCGCGAATTCAGGCACTCATCGACCGTAAAGAGATTTCAATAAAAGATTTTGCGCATACCCGCTACAACGGCTGCGAGATTATTCCGTGAGGCAGAAATGGATCCGCTGTTAATTGTATTTTTAATCGGAGTGGGACTGTTTGCCGGAGCAATGTCCGGGCTCCTTGGTGTCGGCGGCGGATTTATTTTTGCACCGGCAATTTATTTTGTTCTGCAGCAGATGGGAGTTGCAAGTGAAACAGCTATCTTAATGGC
>CAZAWD010000202.1:0-2383 GCA_964488725.1 uncultured Methanomicrobiales archaeon
ACTCCATACGTTATTGGTTCTTTACGCAATGCACGTGCCAATGGAATTTTAACTGCCTCAATATCCTGCAACCCCGATTCACCGGTAGCGCAAGAAGCTGAAATTCCTATCGAAGCAATTGTCGGACCGGAATTTGTTACCGGAAGCACACGCTTGAAATCGGGAACGGCACAAAAGCTCATCCTCAACATGATTACCACTACCACCATGATACAATTGGGCAGAGTAAAAGGTAATAAAATGATTAATATGCAACTCTCAAACCAAAAATTGGTAGACAGAGGTACGCGTATGATTGTCGAAGAGTTGGGACTGGATTACGACCAAGCACGCAACTTGCTTTTGATGCACGGTTCTGTAAAAAAAGCAGTCGAAGCTTATCGAAAATAAACAAATATTTGTTTGTTTCAAAAAAAAATCGTTTCTTTGCACTTTAAAATTACTTTTTTTTAATCTAACTAATAACAACAGAAAATCTATTTGTATGAAGAAAATCACATTGCTTTTCGCAAGTCTTTGCCTTTTGATGCAAATGGGATTTGCCCAATCTCGAACTGTGTCGGGTGTCGTCACAGCCAAAGAGGATGGCTTTCCCGTTATCGGTGCATCTATTTTAGTAAAAGGGACAACCACGGGAACCATTACCGACATTGATGGTAACTACTCCATTCAAGTTCCCGAGGGAGGTACTTTGGTATTTACCTATGTAGGTATGAAAAAACAAGAACTTCAACCAAAATCTAACGTTCTTAACGTTGTTATGGTAAGCGAGGCTGTTGCCATCGAAGAAGTTGTTGTAACAGCTATGGGTGTGAAGCAAGAAAAGAAGAGGATGAACTTTGCCGTACAAAGTTTGAACGCCGACAATCTGATTGAGAGTAGAGATGCTAACTTTGTTAACTCACTCCAAGGAAAAATTGCCGGTGTAAGCGTAACTTCAGCGGGCGGTTCTCCAAACTCCGGCTCCCAAATGGTTATCCGCGGTATTTCCTCCATTAACCCTTCACAAAACAACGAACCGCTTTTCATTATCGACGGTATGCAAGTTGCCGGTGGAGCCTCAAAAGCTGCCGACATCAACCCCAACGATATTGAAAACGTTACCGTTCTGAAAGGTGCTGCCGCTTCTGCACTCTACGGACAAGAAGCCGCAAACGGTGTCGTTATGATTACGACAAAAGCCGGTCAAGTAGGTAAAGTGAAAGTAACTGCCGGCGGAAGCGTTCAAATTGACAATGCGGTAAGAATTCCGAGACTACAACGCATCTATGCTCCGGGGTCTAACGGCTTATACAGAGAACAAGTTACCGGTGGTAGAGGTCCGCTCATTAAAGAAGGCGAACCTACCTACGACAACGTTGGTGACTTTTTAGGAACAGGAGTTTACCAAAAATATGACCTGTCAGCTTCGGGTGGTACCGAAAAATTTACAGGATACGCCTCGGCAAGCTACTCTAATACAAAAGGTATCGTTCAGGAAGACTACCTCAATAAAAT
Source organism: uncultured Methanomicrobiales archaeon (assembly GCA_964488725.1). Lineage (GTDB taxonomy): Archaea > Halobacteriota > Methanomicrobia > Methanomicrobiales > Methanocorpusculaceae > Methanocorpusculum. Next base: position 1,498 of record CAZAWD010000202.1, read on the forward strand.
CGGTGTATTACTGAAAGGTTCATACACCATTAAAAACGTTACTTTGACGGCCATGTTGAACATTACCAACAACGAATCGCGCGGATTCGGTGCCAGTATGAGCAGCATCTACTCGTGGCCTATCAACGATGAGATGAAAAACTACATCAACGAAGACGGTACCATGCGTCGCCTCTATATCGCTGAAGAGAAACAAAATTCACCGGTGAATCCCTACTGGGCACGCTATAAGGACTACGGCAAGAACGAATCGACCCGTAACTTAATGCAAGGTTCAGTAAGCTGGAAAGCTTTCAAGAATTTTGACATCACAGGTCGCATCAGCTATGACCAAACCAACTCTTCGTCACACTCCTATTCAACTCCACGCTGGGACGAATCGGATTTTACGGAAGCAGAGCTGGAAAAAGTTCCAAAAAGTGTTTTCGGTTCATACTATTACAGCCAAGCGAAAAGTAAATTATTGAACGCCAACGCAGTAGCTACTTATAAAATCGAACTGCCAAAAGATTTCAGCATTGATTTAATGGCAGGTGCGGAATTAAAAATGAGCGAAAGCGTTTCTTCGACAATCGGCGGTCGCGACTTTATCCTTCCGGGTGAATTCTACAGTCAACAAAACCTTAATCCTGATGAGGTTATTAACGGCGATGACGTTACTATGTACAGAAGACAAAAACGCAACTTCGGTTTCTATGGTGAAGCTCGTTTCGATTACAAAGGTTTGGCGCACATTAGTGCCACTGTCCGTAACGACCACTCCTCTACGCTAGACCCCAAACACAACTCTTATGTTTATCCTTCCGTAACTGCCGGTATCATCTGGTCAGAAGCCTTTGGTAGCATTGCTAACGATTGGTTCAGCTACGGTAAATTGAGAGGTAAC
>CAZAWD010000203.1:0-2381 GCA_964488725.1 uncultured Methanomicrobiales archaeon
TGCTCCCCAAATTACCATAATTTTTTTTTTTTAACGTGAATTTTTTTTTAACCCCCCCCCCCCGCTCATCAGCAAATCCGGCATAAAAAAAGGCCGGACGGGTACTTCTTTTTTAGGTACGGGCCGATGAAGATAAACAGAACCGGTTACCTCATTGGAATAGCTATATTTTACGTTCCGTCCAATAGTAATCCGACAACAAATATGATGGATAAAATTACGGTTCAGGAAGCGCTGGCGCATATCAGAAATATCAGACCGCTTCATTGCGAGCATTGCATTCCTCTTCTCCAGGCCGTCGGCCATATTCTTTCCCGCCCGCTTTACGCACGATATTCCGTTCCGTCAACACCGGTCTCGGCAATGGACGGATTTGCAGTTGATGCCAAAGAGACAGCAAATGCAACAGAATCCCACCCGGTAACCCTGCGGTTTTTTGACCGGGTTAACACCGGAAACGTTGTCCGCCCCTCGTTTAACGCGGTTATTAAAATCGAAGACGTAATTTTTGACGGAACCGATTCCCCGCGCGAAATTCGTATCAGTGCCCCGATATCAGCCGGCGTTAATGTCCGGCCGGTCGGCGAAGACATACTAAAAAATCAGCTTATTCTTCCGGCCGGTGCAAAGATACGGGCGTTGGATGTGGGAGCAATTGCAGGATACGGGATTACATCGGTGTATGTAAAAACGGTATCGATAGGAATTATTCCAACGGGATCAGAACTTATTGCGCCGGGGTCGGAGCCAAAGCCCGGGCAGGTTGTTGAGAGCAATACGATTATGGCAGAAGCGTATCTGCGCGGGTTCGGCGTAAGTGTTATACGGTATCCGCCGGTTGAAGACAACCGTGTTCTGATTCAGGGAGCGCTTGAGCGGGCACTGGCTGAAAATGAAGTAGTGCTGATTTCGGCCGGGTCGTCGATGGGGTCCCGGGATTATACATCAAGCGTGATTTCAGAGATCGGCGAACTCGTGTTTCACGGGGTGTTTATGAAACCGGCCAAACCGTCAATGCTGGGGATTGTCAATAAGAAACCGGTCATCGGTATGCCGGGCTTTCCGTTGTCTGCGCAGACGTCTCTTCGTCTGTTTGTGCGGGAACTGCTGGAGGCGTGGGGCTGGGAAGGGCCGGAGACCTCAACGGTGGTAGCGACCGCAGGCGATACAATTTCGTCTGATGCGGCGCTTGATGAATTTAGTTTTGCAGCGGTCGGACGGGTCGGCGGGCGGTATGTAGCGCTTCCGCAGATGCGTGCGTCCAGTGTGCAGATGAATGGAATACGGGCGAATGCAAATCTCCATATTCCGCGGGGAACGGCCGGGTTTGCGGCAGGCGAATCAGTGCTTGCAACACTGAATGTGCCGCCCGAGGAGGTTGAACGCACGATTCTGATAGGCGGGGTGTATGGTGCGGGAGCGCAGCGTGTTTCGGCAGCGGCGGCCGGGTTTGGAATTTCTGTCCGGTTTGGTGATTTGAATGCAGTCTCCGGGCTTCGTCAGCTGGTTCGCCGGGCCTGTCACGGGGCGTGTGTGCCGGAGGGGGCAACGCTGTTTCCGGTGCTGGAAGGAGTTGCGTTTGAGCGGGTGCCGCTGGGCGACGGGACGATGATGGTGATACGCACAGATATGATGGGAGATCCCATGGTGTCGACGTTGTCGGTGCTGGCGAAGAAGGCAGGGAGGGTGTAAATGCCGCATGATCATCATTTGCCGGTGACGGTGAATGCGGCGGTGGTTACGGTGTCGACGACCAGAACGGAGAAGACGGATTTGTCCGGGAAGATACTCTGCGAGATGTTTATAGATGCGGGTATGGAGGTGGCGGTTCCGGTGCTGGTGAAGGATGATGAGGGGGAAATCCGGGCTGCGGTGGAACGCGCACTGGAGCGGGCGAATTGTGTAGTGGTGAACGGGGGAACCGGGCTGACGCATGATGATTGTACGATTGAGGCGGTGGCGCCGTTGTTTGAGAAACGGATGGATGGGTTTGGTGAGCTGTTCAGGGCGATGAGTCGGGAACAGGTGGGAACGTCGGTGATTTTGTCACGGGCGGCGGCGGGGATTGTGAGGGGAAAGGCGGTGTTTTGTATTCCGGGGTCGCCAAAGGCGGTGAAGCTTGCCGCTGAGGAGATTATTATTCCGGAGATCAGGCATATCCTGACGCATGCGGGTCAGTGACGGCGGGCTAACCGGCACCCACCCGTATTGCCAAAAATACGATTTTAAAATTTTCATTTTTTGATAGACGGTATGATTGTGTTTCTGAGTTTTCAATAATAAAATAGTCGGTATAGATGCAAAAAAATGCGACCACCGACCAATGACCAGCGACCACGGAACTCATTCAAAATAAAAAAAGGATAGGGGGGAAGGTCGCT
>CAZAWD010000204.1:0-2374 GCA_964488725.1 uncultured Methanomicrobiales archaeon
TCGAACTCAGGTCACTACGTCCCGAACGTAATAGGATGGTCCAGGCTACCCTACGGCCCCGCTCATTCTCATGCTTCACGTATAGGGATACAACTCATCAACAGTCTCTTTATGCGAGAGAAGCATTCTTCTGCAACAGTAGCGTTCTAATCCAAGCGAATCAAGAACCTCTTTGGGATCCTCGCCTGCAGCTACTCTCTGTTGATATTCTTCCCAATGGGTGGAAATAACTTTTCCACAGGTGAAACATCGAACTGGTATCATAAGTTATCTTTACTTCCTTATTAATGTGTCGATATTGAAGGGGGATAATCCCTTCAATAAATTCTTCATGCGATTCTTAACGATATGATTTCTGGAAGCGTGCGCGTGCGCCACGGCCGTGCGGCTTCTTCATTTCCTTCTGACGGGAATCGTTAACCAGAAGCGTTCTGTCGTAGGACAGATAGACTTCCTTGACTCTGGGGTCGTTGGTCCAGCTGAGAATCCCGCGGCCAAGAGCCGTACGGGCAGCCTCTGCCTGACCCATGACACCGCCGCCGGATACCTCGATATCGACATCGACATTGTCAACTGAACCCGGTGCGAGTGCAATAGCCTCAAAGATTTTCATTCTGATAATCTCGTTGGAGTAAACCTCTAAGGGGACGGAGTTGATACGAACTCTGCCTTTACCCTCACGGAATGTCGCGCGGGCAACTGCAGTTTTTCTTTTTCCGCTGGTGTTAATTACTTTCATCTTCATTCACCTACCTGATTAGAACTTTGCTCCGAGGTTTTTGCTGATATCTCCCATCGTCACATAGTGTGCGTTGGAAAGTCTGTTGCGGTGAGCTGCTTCAAGCACCTCTGCCTCAACATCTTTCAGCTCATAGGGGACACCGACATATGCCTTAACCCGGCGGAATGCTGCGGCTCCGGGGCGGGTCTTATACGGGAGCATACCGCGGATAGTGCGTTTGACAAGGTGATCGGGACGTCTTGGATAGAACGGACCTCCTTCAACCGAACCGCGAACACGTTTCGCGTAGTATTCCTTTAAGACCATCGCGCGGTTGCCGGAAACAATTGCCTTCTCAACATTGATAAGGGCAATCTCTTCACCGGCAAGAACGCGGGTTGCAACGATACTTGAGAGTCTTCCGAGAAGAAGATTTTCTGCATCAATAACAGTAACCATTCTTCATTCACCTCAGGATTTTAACGCGGCTTCCCTTCGGATTAGCAGCGACAAGTTCTTCGATTGTCATGCAGGTCCCGTTTGCCCCGGTGATTTTTTCACGCGCAGCATCCGAGAAGTTCAGAGCGGCAACTTTTACAGAAGTGCCGATGGTTCCTGTCGCAAGGACTTTGCCCGGGACAATGATAATTTCATTCTCGTTTGCGTAGCGGTTAATTTTACTGACATTCACTTCTGCGTGATTCTTGCTGGACGTCTCAAGACGGCCGGCAATCTCGCGCCAGATGTTTGCCTCATTTTCCCTTGATGCGCGTTTAAGCATCATGATTAAGGTTTCGAGGCGGGGGTTGGATTTATTCATTTACAGTCCCTCCTGTAATGCAACAACTAAGTCTGTGGATACTGATTTGATATGCAGCAGTGCCCGTTCGATGATCTCTTTTACTGGCAGTGAACCATCACTTTCAACAACAAATATGAACTTCGTTGCATCAGCATCGATTTTAATCGCAGATTCATCACCAATTTCACTGTCCATGCACGCACTCTCACAGAGCCGGCACATTGAACAGTCTTTTTCCTTGCTTTCGCCGTTAACAACGCGTATGGAAACTTTTCCATCAACAATTTCCAGCACACCGCGAGGGCATTCCGCCACACATTTGCCGCATCCGTCGCAGTTTCCGTTTATAGAAATAACCGGGAACTCCTTATATCCGCAGGCAAGCGTCGGCTGCCATTTGGCATGCTCTTTTCCATAGTTAACCTCGGCAGTTGCTTCCAGAACAACCTTCTGCCCCTCCCAGAGTTTAACAATCGGGATATTGTCGAATACCGGAACAGTCTTCGGATCCATTGATACAAGATCTCCGGACGTAACCATCTTCGGACCTTCAACGCTCATGGTAAAGGTAACCGTGCATCCCGGACATCCGACACCGCCGCAGGTACATTCTGCGCGCGGCACATACTGTGACAAGTCGGTCTTAATTGGAATCAGACCAAGACGGTGAGCGAGAATCTCATCAAAGAGCACACTCGTATTATCATAGATACGGATATCTTCAATAGCAAGGGTTGGAACCTCGCCAATCATTGAGCGACGAAGAGCGTTGGCAAATGCAGGAGTCGCTGCGTGGATAGTAAAACGTGCGACAGAGTCATCGAGCCTGCTGAATACCAGATCCATTCAGA
>CAZAWD010000205.1:0-2364 GCA_964488725.1 uncultured Methanomicrobiales archaeon
CGCCTTAAAGGAAATCCCTAAAGACACCGCAAAATTCCAGCGGTTCATGGCCATTGCCTGCGGCATTTCCACCATCGGTGCCATCATCACCGGCGACATCTTCAACTTCACCCTCTTTGCCGCCCTTATCGGCGTGCTCAACATCGGTATCGTCTGTGCGGTTGCCAACCGCCACGTCCGCGACGCCGCATTCTCCTACGGCCTGGTTGTCATGATGGCAACTGTTCCGCTGTTTGCCGGTGCGGCCATCGTCGCGGCAACGACCGGCACCCTTTCCATCTGGGAACTTGCCGGCGCGGCAGGTGTTCCGATAATTGCCAAACTGCTCATCCTCTTAGGTGTCTTAGGCGAAGGAATGGCGCCGTTCTATATCGGAAAAGCCGAGATAACGCGGGCGCCGGGCGCTCCGTATATCCTGATGATTCACGTAAGTTCGCTTCTGCTCTTCCTGCGTGTTGTTGAAATACTGTTGACGGTGTAATCATGAAAAAAACAGCATTCTATTTAATTGCCTTCCTCTTCGCGGTCATCTGCGTATTATCACTCATTCTTGCAGGACGGAACCCCGCGTGGATTATCTTTACGATTATATCCGTTCCCGGATTTTTCGTCTCACTGGTTCTTGGCTGGTGCGCCGGTAAAAAAGAAGGTGACATTCCGTTCGTGGGGTACTAGGACATGCTTGCATTTATTCTCTTCCTCCTCTTTGCCATTATCGCAGGCCTGCTGCTGCACGGACTGCACCGCAAAGTAATCGCCCGCATCCAGCGCCGTCCCGGCCCGCCTGTATGGCAGGAGATCCTGCACACCCTGAAGTTCTCGTTTAAACAGACATGGATTCCGAAAACGGCCAGTCAGGTCATGTATGTGGCAATCGTTCTGATTGCCATCGGCATCTGGACCGCGGCCCTCTATGTGCTCTGGACCGGCGCAAGCCTGCTTCTTATCTTTGCATTCTATATGCTGCATAAAATCGTTGAGCACGGCACGGGTCTTTCCTCCGGCTCGCCGTATACGAAGTTCGGGGCCATCCGCTCGGTCATGTCGGCCGCAGCAGAACTGCCGCTTCTCGTAACCGTTGCCGTGGTGTATCTGTTCACCGGCACACTGTCTCTTTCCGGTATTGCCGCATGGGAAGCCGCAAACGTCCCCTTAATCGGGATTGCACTGCCCGCGGCCGTCTCGCTGTATCTGATTATCCTGTCTAAAGCGCACTACGGGCCGTTCTCGGTCATCGAAGCAAAAGAGCTGGTGTCCGGATACTGGACAGAGCATTTCGGCGGATGGCGGGCACTTCTCAACATCGCCAACGCCATGAAGACCTTTGTGCTTCTTGCGGTGTTTGTCATCGTCTTCTTCGGCGCTCTGCCGTGGTGGCTGATTCTGGTAATTATGATTATCCTGATGGTCTCGATTTCGTTCATCTGTGCGACGACACCGATGCTCACCCCGTATCAGACCGTAACGATTCAGACCGTCTGGACCGCGGTCGTCTGTATTTATGCGGCAATTGTCTGGCTGGTGGTTGTATGAAGAATATGATATTTAAGGTAATTCTCGCCGGTGCGGCGTTTTACATCCTGCTGATGATACTTGAATCTGCCATGCACCCGCAGATTATTCTGCCGGCGGTCGCCGGCTCGGTGATTCTTGCCGGGCTTGCCAGCGTGTTTGCCGCACAAAACGACGCCCCCGTGCATACCGGTGAGGTTGTGCTGCTCTGGGCAATGGTTCTGCTGTTTGCAGGCTACGGACTGCTCGCCTTCTTCGGGGTGATTCAGGTATGAATCTGATTTACGAACGCGACCTTGCACCGATGAAACTCTATACGCTCAAAGGCACCCGGCAGGATGCGGCGGTTCTCGCGCTCGCCCTCCGTCTGGGGCTGTCCCGTCAGGCAATGCGGAAAATCCTGATTGCCCGCTGCGATATAATGACGCTGGAAAACATCGGCCCCCGCCTTGACGCAGCTGACGCCGCGGCCGCGGGTGATGCGACAGGCGACGCCCTGTCCCTGCCGCACCTGACAACGGCCCTCGGTCTGCTGTCAGCAGAAGAGGCGGCGGTGTTCCGGTCTCATGCGGAAAACGGAAAAGACATCGATGAAGTTAAAAAAGAAATACGTGAGGCGTTATCATGAGTCTGTTACAGAGTATTAAAAACAGTGTCCGCAAACGGTCAATCCATGTCTGTTATATTAACACCGGATCATGTAACGGCTGCGATATCGAAATTCTCGCCTGTTTATCTCCGCGCTATGATATTGAACAGTATGGTATTTACGTTCATAACAACCCGCGGGAAGCGGATGTGATTTTAATCACCGGCGGTATGTCGCCGCAGTGGATTGATAAACTGCCCGAT
>CAZAWD010000206.1:0-2351 GCA_964488725.1 uncultured Methanomicrobiales archaeon
CAAGATAGGTTACAGAAATATTGGGTGCTTCCAATATTTTCGTCCCGGATATGGAAACACACTGGCAAATAGCCATGCAGCAGAGTGTCTTCAAACAGCTTTTGAAGGAAAACCCGGCCGTGGAAGCCCACGTGCCTCTCCGGAATCCGAAACCAAAGTATACCAGAAATCTCATGTCAGACAACATCACAGATACAGGAAATATTCTCTCCCCTGCTATACATGAAATCAAAGAACTTATCCGGCTCTCACGGCAGAAAACCGCCGTGCAGATCAACCGGGCCATTCTTGAAACATACTGGAAGACAGGAGAAATCATCGTTCGATACGAACAGAATGAGAAAATTCGTGCAGCATACGGAGAACGCACACTCCTGCAGCTCTCAAAAGACCTTACCCGTGAACTGGGAAAGGGATTCTCCCGGTCGAATCTGCAAAACATGCGTCTGTTCTATCTCAACTATCCAATTTGCCAGACACTGTCTGGCAAATTAACATGGTCACACTACTGTCAGCTCTTATCCATATCAGACGCGGACAAACGCCGTTTCTATGAAAAAGAAGCAGAAAATTCCGGGTGGTCAGTAAGAGAACTCATTCGGCAGCAGGAAAGTTCGCTCTTTGAACGGCTTCTACTTTCAAACGGTCAGACCGGTAAAGAAAAAGTCATTGCCTTAGCAAAGAACGGCATAAACTACACAAAACCAGAAGACACAATACGTGACCCCTATGTCTTTGAATTTCTCGGCTTCCCTGAAGACAAACCACTTCTCGAAAGCGACCTTGAAAACGCACTTGTCCGTCAAATCGAAAAATTCTTACTTGAACTCGGTCGCGGATTCATGTTCGTCGGAACGCAGCAGAGAGTCACTGTTGGAAACATCCATCGGTATGTTGACATGGTTTTTTATAACAAACTATTCAAAGCCTATGTCCTAATCGAACTGAAAACAACAAAACTCATGCCGGAAGCCGTCGGACAGCTGAACATGTATCTCAACTATTACGCCGCAGAAGTAAACGATACAGACGACAACCCGCCGGTAGGAATAATTCTCTGCACCGACAAAGACAACATTGACATAGAATACGCCCTTGGAGGACTGACAAACCAGATATTCGCCTCCAGATATGTATTATACATGCCAAACAAAGACCAGCTCATGGAGCAGGTGGAAAATGTATTGGCACGCTGGCACGCAAAATAAGAAAATCATGAGTGAAACAACAGCATTCATATCAAAAGTATGGGGGATGTGCAATTGGAAAGGCCGCAGTCATTGTTCGAGATATTGTCCGCCCTGAGGTGAATTTTGCTGAACCTTGTTTCACGTTCAGTATATGTCCAATGAAGAGACGGGGTTGCCGGACAGGCTCTCTTACATACTCGTGTTTCAAAGAGCATATAATTGTTAAAGACTAATATATGAGATATTATGGTATCATCCGGCGAACAGAAAATACAGTGGGCATATCAGTATATGCCGGTCTTGCAGGCTATTCGTAAACGATTTGAAGAGGAAAAACCGCTCGCGGGTCAGAAGGTCGGGATGGCGCTGCATGTTGAGGCAAAGACGGCGTGTCTGGTGCTGACGCTGGCAGCCGGGGGAGCAGAGGTGTATATTACGGGATGTAATCCGCTGTCTACGCAGGATGATGTGGCTGAAGCCCTGCGTGAGCGCGGGGTTGCCTGTTATGCGAAGCGGGGCTGTGATACGGAGGAGTATTACCGGGCGATTGATGAGGTGCTGGATGCGCGTCCGACGCTGACGATTGATGACGGTATGGATTTGATTAACCGTGTGCATATTGAACGCCGGGACTGTCTGGCGGGTATTATTGGTGCGTGCGAGGAGACGACGACGGGGATTCACCGGCTGAAGGCGATGGAGGCGGACGGGAAACTTGAGTTTCCGGTTCTTGCGGTGAATGATACGCCGATGAAACATTATTTTGATAATGTGCATGGAACAGGCGAGAGTGCGCTGGCATCGATTATGCTGACGACGAATTGTCTTGTTGCCGGAAAGCATGTGGTGGTTGCCGGCTACGGATATTGCGGCCGCGGGGTTGCAACAAAGGCCCGGGCGCTGGGAGCCCGCGTGATTGTGACGGAGGTTGATCCGCGCCGTGCGCTTCAGGCACATTTTGATGGTTTTGATGTGATGAAGATGCGCGATGCGGCACGTCTGGGTGATCTGTTTATTACGACGACGGGTAATTGTGCGATTATTACGGGCGAGCATTTCCCGCTTCTGAAATCCGGGGCGATTCTGGCAAATGCGGGGCATTTCAATAATGAGATTTCGATTCCGTGGCTCGAAGAGCATGCGTCGCAAACCGAGCACCGC
>CAZAWD010000207.1:0-2334 GCA_964488725.1 uncultured Methanomicrobiales archaeon
GGCCCGGTGTTTTCCGGCACCATTCTGAATCAGGGTGAACTTGGCCTGCACCACCGCGGACCGGCGGGAAAACGGGAGTAACAAATGAAACCAGAAGTAAAAATTATAACCTGTCCTAAATGCCAAACGAAACAGCAGTTTACACTGTTTCCAAGTATCAATGCATCGAATCACGAACTGTGCGAAAAACTGATGGATGCAAGCCTGATAACACTCACCTGTCCCGAATGCGGTTTTTCCGGTGTCGTGGAATACCCGATGCTCTACCACAATATGGAAGAGAAGTTTTCCATATTCTATCAGCCGGGTTCAGCAGAACGCACGGCGGCCCTGCCAAACGTTTTACCGGCGCATCTGCTTGGCGACATGCGGCTGCGGCTGGTTCATTCGATGGATGAGTTCCGCGAAAAAATATTCATCTTCCGCGACAAACTCGACGACCGTATTGTCGAGGTCGTAAAGGATTCCATCCTGCGTGAGATGGAGGCAAAGAAGGAAAAAGTTCAGCCGGAAGCGCTGTATTACGCTGAGGACCGGTTTGCCTGCGAGGGCCGCAGTCTTATCTTCGTGCCGCGGCTTGGATTCGAGTATCTCGATCCGATAAAGATTCCGTATGATACCTATGAGAATATCAAAAAGATGACGTCCGGTATCTGGGAACGTGCAACAGACGGATATACAGTAGTTGATGCGGAATGGATACGGACCAAATAATCGAAGATCCGGCAGATGTGATTCAGTGTCCGGAGTGCGGGCATGAACAGGAGATTTCCATTATTGCGTCGGTAAACGTAACGGTTGATCCGGATATGCGCGAGAAGGTGCTGTCCGGCGATATCTTTTTGTTTGTCTGCGAGCAGTGCGGATTTTCAGGGTTTGCAGGTTTTCCGTTCATCTATGAGGATAAGGAAACCGCCGGCGGGTTCCTGATTTATCTTGAACCGGAGTGCGAAGACCGGGAGGTCGGGGTGGACGGCGATGTTGCCGATCAGGTGCTTCTTCAAAACATAACGATGCGGCTGGTGACGACCATCAATGAGCTGAAGGAAAAAATCTTCATCTTTGAAGCCGGACTTGACGACCGCGTTGTCGAGCTGTTTAAGGCGCTCGCATTTTCAAAGATGCGGGCGGATAATGCCGGGCAGGTTCCCGATGAACTCAGGTTTACCAAGGTGGATACGGTCGATGATGTCGAGGTAATTATCTTTGCGGCATTCCGCGATGAGGAGTATCTGGGTGCGCTTGAACTGCCGTTTTCGCTGTATCAGTCCTGTCTGGTGACCGGCAGCCCCATATGGGATACGCCGGTTCGTGAATGTGCGGCAATTGATCAGATCTGGATTGCCGAGCGGCTGAAGGCGGAGATGGCCGAAAATCCTGATGACGATTCTGAGTGCGGGTGCGGCAGTGATGAGTGCGATGAGTGCGATGAATGCGGCGGGTGCCGAACGGAGCATGAGTAAATCAGGCACCATCCTTTTTTAGCGTCTGTCCAATCATAAGATTTGCATATAAACCAACTCTCTTTTTGGTTTGACCTTCGTGAGGCCGCCCCATGAAAACCTCTCTTTCTTCGCAGGATGGGTATCTGAATTTGAGGAGATAAAGTAGCCGAAGATATCTCCACCGCGGGGCTGATCCGCCTTTATCTGGCAGGGGGAGTAATACGACAGGATGGACACTGATTTCAAACTTCTTTATAGAAAATTTGAGATACTGCCTCCCTCTCTCTTACATACAATCCTCTAAAGAGATTCCAACAATATGTCTATTCATGGCTTTACTAATTATGGCATATCCCAAACACAATGGGATTCCCAAAACAACATATGAGATTATAATTGCAATGAAAAAATCTCCAATAACAACCAAAACCGAGCTCATTCTATGCACGATAAGTAAAACAATAAATATAATCCGATATAAATATCTCCACTTGCGTTTAGCAAGCCCCCTCATGAACCAGCTATAGAAACTATACTCATAATTAACAACTGTTGCTATTTTATTATTGGATTTCTTTAACTCTCTCCATTGTTGATTTGTGATCTCAGCACCGTGGCAGCATACGGGGCACACCGCAAATTGTTCTACTCGATAGGGCAGTATTGGAATAAAGAAAAGTGTAAACCAAGTTTTTCTACGCATTACAACCCATTCTGAGATGTTGTGACAATTATCACATGTTGATGGTAGGACTGTACATAGTGTTTTGTGTGTTTGGAAACCCCAACCCAAGATAAAGAACACCATTATTACCTCTCCTTTTTACATTGTTTGATTATGGCTTTCGCATCAGACTTTGATATTGGTTGGCTACTTGCACCACAAATA
>CAZAWD010000208.1:0-2313 GCA_964488725.1 uncultured Methanomicrobiales archaeon
TCAAGAGCTGCGATACAGCTGCCGGTCGGATCACTGAGATGAAGAGCGGCGATTTCATTGCCGCGGGTTACGATGTCTATGAGGGTTCCTATGTACACTATGTCTGCACCGAACGTTCCAAAGGGCGTTTTGAATCCGTCGCCGTTTTTGGAGGAGAGCGCAAGCTCACCGGCGAATAGCGATGATGCCATGGAAAGCGGAGCTGACATGTCTTATGTATTCGCGCTGAAAATGTATCATGGTGTCGGTTTCGGCCCGGTGCGGAATTACACGGTTATCAGATATAAACTGAGGATGCAGACAAAATGAGTTGCCATTCCGACCCCGAACATACGTATAATTGCCGTCATATCAAACGTAATAAATCCGGATATAAATAATACGTGTAACTGTTCACCTCCTTATTTCATGCGGGGGCGAACAGTTACGATTTAAAAATAATAGATTGACCCCCCAACGAAATAGCGGGGTGAACAGTTACCAGATTATTTTCTTCTGAGCACTGCAACAGCGCCCGCGAGTCCGGCAAGCACCGCAAGAGAGCCGGCGGGGCCGTTGGTGCCGCGGTCGCTGCTCCTGCCTGAACAGCAGTGAACATACGCCGATAGCAGCGCTCTTAGAAGAGCGGCAGTTTTCTCTGACTAAACACCGCAAAGGCAAGATAAACTGCAATCGCCGCCGGAATAAAGTTCAGCAGACCCTGAAGAACCGGCACACCGGGATTTCCTGCAAAGAACCAGGCAAACAGATAACTAAACCCATACACCGCTATCATTACCGCCGGCAGAACACGTGACTCTGTTCTGAGCGCCGCAACCCCGGCAAGGACCAATGACCCGACGCCCGGCACCCAGAAACTCTCAACCGGAACAACACCCGCAAGCACCGCCATAATCCCCATAATCATAAACATCACGGGCGTAAACCGCATCTCTGCGATCGTAAACAGCAAAATACCTGCAAGAACCATCATAATCCCGCTGAAAAACTCAAGACTCACTGCCGAACTATAGCCAAACGACCCCGCCGTACCATAATACAGACCATAATACAACGCCGGTATCGCAAAGAGCAGATAGCCCAGCACCGACCCGCCTGACTTAAAATCCATGGCAGCATCCGCCCGCAGAACATCGGCAAACGGCAGTCTGACTCTCTCCGCCGCAAACACCAGCGCATAGAAGATACAAAGCACTGCAATAATTGCCGTAATTGCGATAACAACCGGCCCGTGTATATCCAATCCTGCGGCTACCAACACATTATGCAGGCACTGAAGGAGGGGAAGCACTGCCAGCAGATATTTTTTCGGATCATGAGCAGTGAGAATAATCGCTGCAAAAATCAGATAAACACCGCCGATAACCCCTGACAGCAGCGGACTGGGAAGCACGCCCAGACTCAGGTTTGTCTGAAAGAACACTGAAAAGAATGTCTCAAACATTCCAATCATCAGAAATAATATAGCCGTCAGATCACGTTTATGCAAAACGACCAAAAGGACGCCTGTAATAATAAGAAGAAGGCTCAGAGCAAATCTCGCCAGAAACGTTTCGGTTCCTGCCGCTCTGAAACTCAGCAGCAGCAGAAAGTCCAATCCGATTACCAGAAACCCTGCCGCCGAGAGATAATTGCGCATCTCGGTTTTCGCTGATTCATTCATAGTATTTCTTTTGGGGTGGGAGTATAATAAACGTATCGCGGCAGCAGAGAACACCGTGAAAAAAGATTGCAAGAACAGGAGTTTTCTCATCTAAAACACGGAGAATGCAAGATAAACCGCAATTACTGCACCCGGATGATTCAGCACCGCCCAAATACATATATACCATCCTGACTCTATCTATGTATCATGAGAAAAGCATTGATAGTATCCCTTGTTATCATGGCTTGTCTCCTCGCCGCCGGCTGTGTATCGCCAAGCGCGTCGGCGGCTCCCGCGTCTGATCCTCTTCAGCCCCTCGCCTTTGAAAAAACCGGCACGACCTGCACCATCGGTGAATCGTCTCAGATAACCCCCCCGTCCAACCCGACAACCGGCTCTCCATGGTCTGCGGCCGAAGGCAGCGGCCTGAAAGGTATCAGCGCTGACTACGTCGCCCCCACGAGCTCCGCTCTTGGTGCCGGCGGCCAGTATGTCTGGCTGGTCACCGCCGAAAAGCCGGGAAGCTACATCTTCAAAGGCATCGAACAGCGTTCAGGCGCTGCAGAACCGCTGACAATCTGCAACGTCGGCATCACGTTTGTTGACGCAAAAGCAAGTGCGGCATCCGGGATGCATAGATAACCAGACACCTTTTTTTAACCTGATAT
>CAZAWD010000209.1:0-2300 GCA_964488725.1 uncultured Methanomicrobiales archaeon
GGATTATTTATGCCGCAGAAAAACATTTGGCAACAATACGAAAATATTAGCACATAGCTTTTGCTTTGTCTATTAAAAAATTGTTAAGAAAGGAGCTGAAACAAATGCCTCGGCTTGCAAAGGACATCAAAACGGCGGCGCTTTGGGGGACCATCGACAAGTATCAGCGCATCGCAAACGTGAACGATCAGGAACTATCCGATCGAACCGGCATCCACATCACAACGCTTGGCAATTACCGCTCGGGAAGAACTTGCATCCGGCTGGACGCATTGCAAAGAATCGTGTCAACGCTGAACATCCCGGTCGATGAAATCGCGCGTTATGCGCTGTAACCGGACAAGCAGTAAACGAAAGGAGTTGGCTTGTGAAATCCGTAAAGTATTATCTGTTCTGCATCGGATGGCTCTGGCATAACTGCACATGGTCTGACACGCGCCAGAAGTACAAGGCAATGAACCTCGAATGGAAAAGAAAGGAAGGCCACACATGAGAAAATACCGCCGCTACGCCGCACACGTCCGCATGGCAAAGGACGGCATCAGGCATCCGAACCGTCCCGGCAATAGGAGATCATATTTTGCAGTGAATTGGAGGAACTGGGCATGAACATCGTACTTATCCGGCACGACAATTCCGTTAAGGATTATCTATTCCAGACACCCGCCGCCCTGCACGCCGGAAACCGCGTTCTTTGTAACACTTCTCGCGGTGAGCAGTATGGCACAGCGCAATGCGACAGCATCGAAATCGGAACCGACCACGACAGCCAGACGGTACTTGACATCCTCGTTCGGATTATCGGCGCAACATTGCCGCTGAAAAACGTTGTCGGGCTTGAAACAAAAACTGTTGAACGATTCGCGGACAAGCCCGCCGAACCCGCCAAAGCCGAGCCGGTCAAGCTGTATTGCATCAAGGACAATGGCAGTCATGGCATCAAAGTAACTGTTGGCAAAATATACGAGTTCGACGCTGACGGTTATATCCAGTATGACAACTTGAAAAGCACACATTTTGATTCCTTTAAGGACTGGAAACGCGGAGATTTCGACGTGGCAAATTGCCTTGTCCCGCTCGTCAAGCGTCCGGCAAAAGTCGGGGAGTGGGTATACATCACCAGCGATGACGGATGCGTTTCTGAAATCAAAACAGGGAACATCTATCAGGTCAAGACAATGGCCAGCACAGCCGGATGGGTTCGTGTCCTTTCAGAAAGTTTTGGTGCAGTTTGCACTGTTCGGAATGATAAATACCTCGTCCTTGATGGTTACCAGCCCGAGCCGAAGCAGCCGGAGCCGAAGTATTGGAGCGGCAAGGTGGTATGTGTTGAGACAGGCGGTAATTTCACGGTAGGCAGGGTATATGAGTTCAAGGACGGCAAAGTCACCGATGATGACGGAGATACGCGCTCAATGAGTAGTTATCGCGCCGAATCCCTGGAAGCGTGGAACAAACTTTTGGGGTCATGTATTGCCCGCTTCATCGAGTTCAAAGGTGAAGCCCATGACTGACCTGGAATATGCAAGCTTCCGAATCTGGCGTGCCATTGCCCGAAACGCCAACCGGAAGTGCCGGGAATACCTCCGCTGGATCGTGTTCCTTGCCTCGTTGGTGCTGATACTTGGCCTGATCTGCATCCTGCAGGTGCGGCCATGACGTACCGTGAGCATAACCGCGAGGTCTGGGCCAAATCAGCAGAGGCCCGCAAGGCCAGAGCGTACTACGCCGAAAAGGCCGGATACACTTCGACCGCAGCGGCCCGGTACATACTCGGAACTGGTTCGGCCCCGTGGAGGCCGTATGAGAAAAGCACCGGCGTGGCGGCAACCACAACCGGCGCATGAGTAAAATGTGCAGCTACATTGTAGCGGAGGAGGCGCAGAAAGTCAATGCTAAGCGTTCATGACCGATACACGCCAGACTATCACCTCGAACCGCCCCGCCCGAAGCGGCCCGTGTTCACCTGTTGCAACTGCGGCGAGGGAATCGGAGATGGCGAGGACTACTGGGACATTCGCGGCGAAAAGTATTGCACGGCCTGCATGAAAGAGGCAAAGCACACAGCACAACACAATGAATATTAAGGAGGAAATAGCATGACATTAACACACTGGAAGAAGCTATCCAACCCGAACTATCTCGGCGCGTACAGTATCGAAGATGGCAAGGATTTGATCCTGACGATCAGCGCGGTCCGGCAGGAAGAAGTAATTGGAACTGATGGTAAAAAGGAAGAATGCATTGTCTGCTACTTTTCCGATTCTCCGAAGCCGATGATCCTCAATTCCACCAACGCC
>CAZAWD010000210.1:0-2298 GCA_964488725.1 uncultured Methanomicrobiales archaeon
GAGGCAGCAGGGTTAAACTGATAATGCCAAATATCTCTTCAAGAAGCATGCCGGTAGCCAGCCCCACCGTCGGCAGAAGCCAGAGAACATTAAACGCTTCGATGAGAATGCTCAGTATAACAACGCGAAACACGGTTAGTTTTCCATGCCAGTACCGCACCGCCATACCTGCAGCAAAACCCGCCACCACCATTGCAAGAGAGCTGGAAAGCATTGTCTCGCCGCCCTGCATCATCCGGTATCCGAACCCGCACAGACCGGTAAGTGTTCCAACCACCGGGCCGCCGAGGAACCCGGCGATCATCGGCCCGATGTCGGCAAAATTAAATATAACATTGTATGCGGTATCGGCTGCATGCACGCCGCGGAAGATACCGTAAATTGAGAGCGCGCCGAAAAGGAAGATGGTCCATAGTTTATCGAACAGGGTGGCATTGCCGTTCACCAGACGTTTAAACATTCCTGATTTCAGGAAGATAATCAGGACGATAATAACGACCAGCATCCGCTCAATCAGCGGGATACCAAATGTTAAAAATGATCCTTCAATCAGCAGGGCAACGTAAATGGAAAGCACTGAGCCTGCTCCCATGATAAGTGTCCAGAGTCTGCCGCCGCGGGCGTATGCCGGGAGCTTGAGGTTCAGATAAATAGTGATGAACCCGAACACGCCAAAAAGAATTGCCGAGAGCACGGCAATCTGGCGGATGACGGTCATCGGATTGGAGAAGAGGAATGCAATAATAATAATTCCGGTCAGCACCAGCAGACATGTGCGGTACATGTTTTTATCTGAGGGCATGCGTTTTCCGGCGTCAACTCCGATGTGGCGGACCACCGTTGAAACTGCTTTGGCGCGCGCGTCAAGGCCGACAATCACCGCTCCGAAGAAGATGAGGGCAACGAAGATGAGGAAAATATAGGAACCATACGGAATAGTATTGAAAATATACAAAACCTGCGTAATCAGCGTGTCAAGGGTGATGGTTCCGCCGTGCGGCATAAACGAAACGGCATATCCGATGTACCCGAGGAACATAAACCCGATGGTAATTACCGCGACGAAGGCAAATCCGCAGATCATGTCAACGTTTACACTGCGGATATATTTTTTAAAGAAGGATTCGTTGTGCAGTTCACAGACACTTTCGTCTTTTTCATGCGACTGGGTTTTGGCGTTTAACCAGACCGAATACAGCATCAGGTTCAGACCGGAGCCTACAACGCCGATAATTGCCAGGATTGCCATCTCCGAGCCGGTTGGAATTGACGGGATAAGTCCGGCGGAAATCGCACTGCCGGCTATGGGGAATCCCAGCAGACAGTAGATGATGAATATAACCAGTATGGCGATGAGAACCGCCATGACAATTTCAAATGATTCATAAATTTCTGTACGCAAAAGCAGCAGTACCAGAGCCAGCAGAAATATGGCGATGAGAACAACCTGATAAATTCCCGGCAGCAGATAATCGAGGAATGTTGCTGCAAACATCAGCATTGCGCCGATGGCAAACATTTCCATAATATATGATGCGATAAGGAGATACGAACCCCAGTTTTTCGGGCCCGGCAGACTATGGAATGCGTCGAAAATGGTTTTGCCGGTCGCAAGAGTGTATCGTGCTATGCCGTTGGTGAATGCGTATTTAAAGATAAGAGTGATTAAGACAACCCAGATGAGAGCCAGACCATAATGTGCTCCGATTTCGATAGCTTCAGTTACGCCCGCCTCACCTGCTGCCGTTATGGCAAGGAGGAGACCCGGGCCGAAGAATACGAAATTATTTTTGAACCATTGTCTGAATCTGCTGAAGCTGGGACTCTTCATATCATATTCTTATTTCTTAGCCTTTGAAAGATATATAATCTTCCAGAACCAAAATAGACAAGAAGAATGAATCAAAAAATTCTGGTTGTGGTGATTGTCCTAATTCTGGCGATGGTTCCGGTCAGCCTTGCGTATGCATCAGGACAGCTGATACCAGAGGAGGTTAAACCATATCGGGCGGGTATGGTGGTGAATATTCTCAGCGCTCATGATCCGTTTAATTCTCTGGTTCTTGAAGGGTTATATCTGGTTTCACGCGAAGAGGGATATACGACCACTCTGACCATCGCCCGCGATAGTTCGGATTTTGATGCGGCGTTTGCCGAAAACATCCTTGATTCGGATGTTATGGTCTGCGCAGGATATGATCTCAAAGATGTCATGACCACTTCGGCGCGTGCAAATCCGGACCACAAATATATTACGGTTGATATGGATTATGATGAGGATACGATTCCATCGAATAT
>CAZAWD010000211.1:0-2296 GCA_964488725.1 uncultured Methanomicrobiales archaeon
GGCAGGCGGTGCCGTCACAGACTTTGATTATGTGTTTGCCTTTGGGTATCAGAGAGAGTGCTTTGTAGAAGGTGACCATTGCGTAGAGGTGAGAGACCGGGCAGGAGAGGTATGATGCGGCGGCTTCCATTCCCTGGCGCGGGACACAGCCGAACCGATGCTGCATGTCCTGTAAGATAGCAAGCGCATATTCCATTTCAGGGGGGTATGCGGTGAAGATAGAGTCGATGTCTTCATGAGACATAAGTAGTGAAAAATAGGTTCTCAGAGGGAAAATAGCTTTGGGAAGGGGATGAAGCGGTTTATTCACCGGCCCTCCCCGGTTCGTATAGTATTATGCCCGGGTGGTGATTTCGGCGGTTATTTTTGCCGCGAATTCGGCAGGTGTCATGGTGACGGTCTGGCCGTCGCGGCCCCGCACGGATACGGTCCGGGTTTCAAGTTCTTTTTCGCCGATAATCAGCATGTAAGGCACCCGCTCGACGTATTGCGCCTGACGAATCATGTATCCGATTTTTTCATTGCGGTCGTCGAGTTCGCAGCGGACTTTGGCGTTCCGCAGCATCTGATATACTTCGTTTGCGTATGCTTCGCTCTTTTTTGAGACCAGCAGGACTTTTGCCTGCATTGGTGCAAGCCAGACCGGGAATTTTCCGGCGAAGTGTTCGGTCAGGATGCCGATGAAGCGTTCGATGGAGCCGAAGCAGACGCGGTGTATCATAATCGGACGCGGGCGGTTGTCGTTTTCGTCAACGTAGGACAGGTCAAAATTCAGGGGCATCTGGAAGTCCAGCTGGATGGTGCCGCACTGCCATGTCCGGCCGAGACAGTCACGCAGATGGAAGTCAATTTTCGGGCCGTAGAATGCGCCGTCGCCTTCATTAATTGTATACGGCAGCTGAAGGGTGTCAAGTGCATTTTTCAGGCCGGCGGTTGCGGCTTGCCAGTCTTCGTCGCTGCCCATGCTGTTTTCCGGGCGGGTTGAGAGTTCGAGGAAGTAGTCGAAGCCGAATTTGGTGTAGACCTGGTTGATGAGGCGGACGACGCCGGCGATTTCGTCGGCGATCTGGTCTGTGCGCATGAAGATGTGGGCGTCGTCCTGGGTGAAGCAGCGGACGCGGAAGAGGCCGTGAAGGGTGCCTTTGAGTTCGTGGCGGTGGACGATGCCGAGTTCTGCGAGGCGCATCGGCAGTTCGCGGTAGCTGTGCGGTTCGCTTGCGTAAACCATGACGCTGCCGGGGCAGTTCATGGGTTTGATGCAGTAGTCTTCGTCGTCGATTCGGGTCGCATACATGTTGTCTTTGTAATGGTCCCAGTGTCCGCTTGTTTCCCAGAGGCAGCGGTTCATGATGAGCGGGGTGGAGATTTCCTGATAGCCGTTTGCCCGGTGGAGGTCGCGCCAGTATTCAAGCAGGGAGTTTTTGACGATCATGCCGTTTGGAAGGAAGAACGGAAAGCCGGGGCCTTCGTCGGCGAACATGAAGAGTTTCATATCTTTTCCGATTTTGCGGTGGTCGCGGCGTTCGGCTTCTTCCATTAGTTTGAGGTATTCGTCCAGTTCCTTTGCAGACGCGAAGGCGGTGCCGTTGATTCTGGTAAGCATTTTGTTTTTGCTGTCGTTTTTCCAGTAGGCGCCGGAGAGGCCGGTGAGTTTGAATGCTTTGAGCGATTGGGTTGAGGTGAGGTGCGGGCCGACGCACATATCAATATACTCGCCCTGCTGGTAGAAGCTGAGCGGGACGTCGGCGGCGAGGTCGGCGATGTGTTCGACTTTGTATGGTTCGTTGCGTTCTTTCATCAGGGTCAGGGCGTCGGCCCGCGGGAGGATGAAGGGTTTGACGGGCTGGTTTGCTTTGATGATGCTCCGCATTTCTTTTTCAATGGCGGCGAGGTCGGTGTCTGAGAGTTTGGTGTCGCCTAAGTCGACGTCGTAGTAGAAACCTTTGTCGGTTGCGGGGCCGTAGGCGAATGCGGCCTGCGGATACAGACGTTTCACTGCCTGTGCAAGCACATGGGCGGCGGTGTGGCGGATGACGTGCAGTTCTTCTTCTTTGGGACATTCACCCGTTGTTCCATCGTTGTAAATAACTTTCATATGCGGTATTGGCTCCTTGTGAGCAGCGGTGCGGGAGGTTCCCGATGCTGCCGGTTCAAGATGTTGGTATATGTTTGGAGATGGAATGGCATATTCATTTCGATAGGGGGCGGGAAAAACGGACGGGGTTTAAACCGTATTGCCGGAGATTTTTTTCAGGCTGTCATCGAAGGCGACGGTGAGGCCGGCCTCGAGCGCGTG